>CBHWAL010000479.1:0-3830 GCA_966111495.1 uncultured Achromobacter sp.
CGCCGCGGCGGGTGTCGCCCTCGCGGCACTTGTCGTCATGTTGCTTGTCGTTTTCGTCTTGCTTGTCCATTGCTTTCTTTTCCATGTTCTGTCGTATCGGCGCGCGCTCAGGCGGCCGCGGCGCGTGCGCGCGCGGGGCAGATGTCCAGGGCCCAGGTGACGGCGGTGATCAGCGCCACGCACAGTCCCAGCACGCCCACCATGCCCAGCAGCCCGTCGCTGCCCCACGGCATGTCGTACAGATACAAGCCAGCGCCGTACTTGGGCACGCCCTGCACGCTCATGAAGACCACCCAGCGGAAGATCCACGCCGCGCCCAGCATCGTCAGCGCCAACGCGGCCGACGGCAGCGGCGCCGCCAGCGTGCGCGCGGGCCGCTGCAGCAGCGCAATGATGCAGAAGGCCGTAATCACGGCGCCCGCCAGGCTCAGGCGCCAGATCGGAAAGTCCGCGAACAGCCGCAGCGCCGCCTCAAAGGACGGATCCAATCCCAACATGCCCAACAACGCCCAGGCGCCCGCGCCCAGCGCGATCATCACGACGGCGGTCACGCTGAGCCGGCGCAGCATCTCCACCGGCAACACGCGCAGTCCGCCGGGCAGCCAGCGGCCCACCAGGAACATCGCGCCCAGCGCGCCCAGCCAGGCCGTTAGCGCAAAGTTCACCGGAAGGAACACGGTGTGCCACAACGGCCGCGAGCGCAGCACCATCACCTCGGCCCCGGTGTAGACCAGGATGGACAGCGCCGACAGCGCCAGCGCCGCCGCCACCACCCGCAGCCACCCGATCCGCCCCCACCACCACGCCGCGCAGAACAGCAGCGACAGCGTCACGAAAGCCGGCAGCAGCACCGCCCCCAGCCACATCCACGACCACGGCGTGATGTGCGCATAGAAGTGCCAGAAGCGGCCGGGCTGGTGCAGGTCGGCCAGAAGCGACACCGGCGCGGCGATGGCGCTGACCAGCAGCACCGTCACCGCCGCCGGCAACAGACGGCGCGGGGCAGAATCCGCCCGCCCGAACGTCGCGAAGGCGGCGGTCAGCGCGGTCGTCGCGCTGATGCCGATCAAAAAGAAATACTGCACGGCCCAAGGCAGCCAGGCGGCGTCGTATACCGGCGTAAGCAATTCAGAAATTTGCATGAGAGTCTCCCCTTCCTTGGCTCAATGGCCGCCCGCCAGGCGCACGCCTGCCTGGCCGTCGACCTGGTGCACGAACGCATCGGGCAGGCCGATGTAAAAGACGTGGGGATCGGTCTTCATCTCGGGCTTGAGCACCTTGATGTCGGCCTTGTGTTCGGCAAGCAGCCGCGAAATCGCGCTGTCCGGATCGTTCATGTCGCCGATCACGCGTGCGCCGCCCACGCAGCTTTCCACGCACGCCGGCAGCAGCCCGGCTTCCAGCCGGTGCTCGCAGAACGTGCACTTGTCCGCGGTCTGGGTCTCGTGATTGATGAAGCGCGCGTCGTACGGACAGGCCTGCACGCAATAGCCGCAACCCACGCAGCGCGCGTTGTCGACCAGCACGATGCCGTCCTCGCGCTGAAACGTGGCCTGCACGGGACAGACTGGCACACAGGGCGGCTTGTCGCAGTGGTTGCACAGGCGCGGCAGCATCACCATGGAACAGGGGCCACCGGTGTCGGGCATGACCTCGTACTGCAGAACGGTGGTGCGGAACTGCCCGATGGGAGGCACGTTTTCCAGCGAACAGCTCACCGTACAGGACTGGCAGCCGATGCATTTGCGCATGTCGACGACCATGCCGTAGCGCTTGCCGGCCATGCCGGGCCGGCGCGGCGGCTGGCCGTTCAGGCCGGGCGCGGCCTCGGCGTGGATGGGAATGACCGAGGCGGCGGCGCCCAGGCCGAGCAGCCCTTTCAGGAAACCGCGTTTGCCCGGGAGCGGTGTTTCCGGGGGGCTGTGGGGGGTGTGCATCGTTAAACTCCGAAACGTTTAAGTGTTACGGAAATTAACTTATCACTTGTAGTTATATAGAGCCTTGATATCGGTCAATTGGGGGACGGAGCCATAGCGTCCGCCCGTTTCCGCAAGTGCGATTTGCGCAAAGGGTGCGCGTCCATGTGAACTGACCGTGGCTTGCAGATTTCAGCGCGTCGGAAACGTCAATGCTGGCTCCCACGCCGCCAACTTCTGCTCGAAACTGGCTGCCGCATGGGCGGGACTGGTTGAGGGCAGTTCGAAAAACGCCAGCTCAGGGGCCGGCAAGGTGGGCAGCACATGCCGCCGGAACATCGCCGCGGCCTTCGCACCGTTGAAGCAGATGCGCACGATGGACGGATGGAGGTTCAGGAATGCCTGGAAATCGTTCGGCACCAGCGTATCGCCCCGGATATCGGCATCCAGGCTGCCCGGCCGTTCGCACGCCTGCAGCACATCCCACAGCGCCACGCTATTCGCCTGCAACGCGCACAAGCGCGCGTCATAGTCCAAACCAGGATCAAACCCGAATATCCGCGCCGCCAACGGCCAGAACGCATTGCGAGGATGCGCGTAATACTGCACCTGCCGCAACGACGCCACGCCCGGCATGGAGCCCAGCACCAGCACCCGCGCGCCCTCCCCCACGACCGGGGCAAATCCCGTTACCGCGCCATCGCGCCGCGACGCCCCAACTTCGTTCATGATCTTGTCCATGCCGGGGAGGATACCGCCTGCCGCCGCCTCGCCGCCCGGGCCCCGCGTTGATCGTTCGCCGCATGGAACAGTGCTTATCAGCCACGGGCACTACCGATATCGGCTTTCCGCCCTTATCTTCTTGCCTATGACGAACGGCCCCGAAGGGGCCGCGCAACAGGAAACCTCACCATGAAGAAGATTCTCGGCGTGCACGCCAGCCCCCGTCCCCATTGGGTGGGCGACGGGTTTCCGGTGCGCTCGATGTTCTCGTACAACGACAAGGGCCGCGACACCAGCCCGTTCCTGCTGCTGGACTACGCCGGCCCCGCCGAATTCGGCCCGGCCAGCCAGCCCCGCGGCGTCGGCCAGCACCCGCATCGCGGCTTTGAAACCGTGACCATCGTCTACAGCGGCGAAGTCGAACACCGCGACTCCACCGGCAACGGCGGCGTCATCGGCCCCGGCGACGTGCAATGGATGACGGCCGCGTCCGGCATCCTGCACGAGGAATTCCATTCCCACGCCTTCACCCGCACAGGCGGCAAGCTGGAAATGGTGCAGCTCTGGGTCAACCTGCCCGCCAAGGACAAGAAGGCGCCGGCCGGCTACCAGGGAATCCTCAACGCGGACATCCCGGTCGTGGCGCTGCCGGACGACGCCGGCACGCTGCGCGTCATCGCGGGCAGCTACGGTGGCCAGGCAGGTCCGGCGCGCACTTTTACGCCGATGGACGTGTGGGACGTGAAGCTGGCGGCGGGAAAGACGGCCACCTTCCCGATTCCGGCAGGCCGCAACAGCATGCTCGTCATGCTGCGCGGCACGGTCCTGGTCAACGGCGAATCCGTCGCGCGGGATGCGCAGTTGGCGCTGTTCTCGCAAGAGGGAGAGGACATCACGGTCGAAGCCAACAACGACGCCGTGTTTCTGATCCTGAGCGGCGAGCCGATCGATGAGCCGGTCGTTGGCTACGGGCCCTTCGTGATGAACTCGCAAGCGGAAATCGTCGAGGCGATCCAGGACTTCAACTCTGGAAAGTACGGGCAGATGCATTAAGGCGAGCCCACCGCCCGCGACCCCGCGCCCCCAAGCCAGAGACCCGCAAGCGGGCGCGGTCGCGGTTTTGGTGGAGGCCCGTGGCCCCTCGCATGTCTTGGGGCCGCGACAGGCTATGGTCGATCCCAGATTATTTAC
>CBHWAL010000480.1:0-3830 GCA_966111495.1 uncultured Achromobacter sp.
TGGCCAGGTCGCCGCTGTCCTGCGTGTAGATGTCGTCCAGCACCGGCTCCACGACCCAGTTCCAGTCCTTGTCGACCACGCCGTACTTGGACTCGCCATTGGTGGCGATGTACAAGCCCTTGTCGCCCAACGGCCGCGTGATCACGACGCCGGTTCCGCCGTAGCGGCGCTCGCCGGTGGCCGAGCGGTATTCCTCCTTGTACTGGACCGTGGCCCGCGCGGGCACGCCATCGAACAGGCGCACGGCGCGCACAACGTCCTCGAAGGGTTCGCCCGCGGGATTGCCCTGGCGGTCGATCAGCAACGGCTTGCCGTCCAGCGTGACTACCGCCAAACCGATCTCGACAAAATCCTGCACCGCGTCGAAGCGGGGTGGGACGGCCATGCGGCCGTTCTGGTCGATGAACCCCCACTTGCCCTGCCACTTGACGGCGGCCAGGCCGTGGCGGAAGTCGCTCACCGACTCGAAGATCGGCTCGATTGCGACGCGGCCGTTCCCGTCCAGAAAGCCCCATGCGTGGCGGCGCAGCGAGCTGTCGCGCGGCACGCGGTCGATGTTCTCGATGGCGGAAGGCAGCAGCACCGCGGCGCGGCCGTCGTGCAGATCCCGGATGCAGCCATTGCCGAAGGGATTGCGCGACGAGATATCGTCGGCGGCCGGATAGGCCTGGTACTCGGGCTCGCTCATGCAATACAGGTGCATCGACTGCGGATAGCCGGTTTGCGCCTGCGCGGACAGGGACACGCCCAGCGCGG
The DNA here is from genome assembly GCA_966111495.1 of uncultured Achromobacter sp. Classification (GTDB taxonomy): domain Bacteria; phylum Pseudomonadota; class Gammaproteobacteria; order Burkholderiales; family Burkholderiaceae_B; genus Achromobacter. The sequence goes on from CBHWAL010000480.1 coordinate 757, forward strand.
CGAGGGCGCAGGCGATGCGGGTGGTTCGTAGCACGCGTGACGTCATGATCATTCTGCGTTGGCGTTGGCGTTGGCGTTGGCGGTCTCGGCGACCGGCGGCTCTATGCCTGCGGCCTCGGGGCAAGTGAGTTTCTGGGGCGGCCAGCTCTGGCGGTCCTGCGTGTCCACGATCACCACCGTGTCGCACAACACACCAAACAGCGCGGTCGTGTTGCCCTTGGTGTCGATGTACTCGATCAGCCGATTGCGGCGTACCAGCGCGCGCCCTTCGTGAAAGTCGTCGGCCCACGTGAACGCCGGCGCAACCGCATAGCGTCCGGTCAGGTCGACGTAGCCATACAGCTTGCCGGTGCGTTCCAGACGGCGGGCCCGCGCCAGGCCGTCTTTCAAGGGGCCAAGCTGGTTGAAGTGCGCACCCACGACACGTTTGCCGCTCGCGTCGATGAAGCCGTACTTGTTGTCGCCATCGCTGTAGGGCACTACGCCCTCGCTGGCTTTGTCATAGTCAACAGCGTAGCGGCCCGGCAGGCGTGCGATCTCGCGGCCCTGCAGGTCCACCAGAATGCTCGATGAGCCCTCGTCGTCGTTGAAGACGACGCGCTGCATCGAAGCCAGCGGCATGCCGTCGCCCCATTTTTCCAGCACGGTCTTGCCGGTCTGGTCGATCACGCGATAGCCCGCGCCGCTGTTGGCGCGCGCCAGGCCGGTCGGCTGGGTGAAGAACGGATTGAACTCCCCATAGCGCGCCGGCACTTTCATGTTGCCGCGCGCGTCGATGGCGCCTTCGCGCTCGTCGAAGTTGATGTAGAGCCAGTCGCCGTACTGCTGCTTGTCTTCGGGGCGGCCGTCGGAAACGCGGACTGCGCCGCCTTGCGCGTCGAACAACACGGCGCTCGCGTCGGCCAGCTCGCCCAGAAAGCGTCCGTCCTTCAGTTTCTGGGGCTTGCCCATCACCGGTTCGCTTGCCTTGCCGGTGCGCAGGTTGATAACGCGATAGGCGCGTTCGGTGTAACCGCCGCGCTTGCGCGTCTCATCGGGCGCTTCGGCCAGCATCATGCCGTTGCCCAGGTATTCCAGGTCGTAGGCGCCGTTGTAGCGGGCAGGCAGCACCCACTGTCCTTCGCGGTTGATCACGCCCCATCGGTTCTTGTCCCGGACCTTGGCCCAGTCGTCCTCGAATTCCTGGATTTCCTCATAGGCCGGCTTGAGCGCGGGCGCTCCCTTGCGCACGTTCCACAGGCCGGTGCGGCGCTGGCGGTTTTCGTTCACCGCGCGGTATTGCAGCAGTTCGCCATCGAGGCGCGATGCGTCTTCCAGCACGTTGGCGGGAACGGCCACCGTCTGGCCGCGGGTGTCGATGAGCAGCGCATCGCCGCGCAGCATGTCCTTCGTTCGGGCCCAGGTGTAGGGACCCTTGAAGGGCCGCATTTCGCTGTACTGAGGCTCGATGGCCCACGTGCCGTCCGCGCCGATCGCACCCACCGCGCCGACCCGATCGGACTTTGAGCGCGCCACGATGGGCAGCGTGACGTCGTAGGTGTCGATGTTTGCCCAGTCCGGGTTCGTGACGATATCGCCCGCCGCGGTGAGGATGCCGAGCGGTTGGTCATATTCGCTGGGACGCAGGAGGGCCAGCGGCGCAGTGGCATCGGCGGCGGACGCGCGCGCGTAGTGGAACTCGCTGACGTCGTAGCCCCGCAGCTTGGTGACGACGGTTTCGTCAAGGATGCCCAGGCCGTCGGGGTTGTAGATCTGGTGCAACGTCTCGTCGTCTGCAGCGGCGTTGACGCTGCTTTGCACGGCGTCGGCGGCGGCAGTGGCGGTGTCGCTGGCGGCGTCCATTGCAGCGTCCATTGCCGCGTCGGCGGTCGTTTCCGACGGCGTCGCGGGGGTGGGGGCTGCGTCCGCATGGGTCGCTTCCTGCGCGGCGTCCGCCGCCTCAGCCGCGACCGGCGGATCCTGGAATGCGGCTGCGGTTTCGGCTTGCGACGCGGCTTGCACGGCTGCGCCTCCCGCAGCCGCTGCGGCCTCGTCTTCCGCGCTCATGTCGTCACGGGCCGCGTCCATGGCGCCCGACGTGCCCGTGGCAGAAACAGGCACGCCATACACCCACGCGCGTCCCTGATGAATCTTGACGTCGCCGTTGCGCAGGGCAAGCAGTTGCACGCTGCCGCTGGGATCGATCAGCAGCGTCATGCCGGGTTCAGCAGCAAAGCCCCAGCCGTCGCGGCGCTGCACGCTCAGATAGTCGCTTTTGAACGCGTGCAGGGGCTCAAGCTTGGCGTCCAACAGCACCGAGCCGCCCTTGGCATGCCGCGCCAGCCACACGCCTGGCGCCACCAATTCGACGCGCTCGTAGCGTTGTTCGGACAGCGGCTCGCCGCGCGCATCCACGAACTCCCAGGCGCGATCCCGGTTCACGGCCAGCACGTCGCCATCGCGCATCGGCGGCGCGAGCGAGCGCAGCACCTGCGGGCTGATCGCCCATGCACCGCTGTCGTCCAGCAGTCCCCACCAGCCGCCGTAGCGCGAGTCGCGCGATTGCGCCGGCAGATAGTTGCCGGTCGGCTCGGCCAGTGCCATCACGCCGTCGGGCAGCGTAGCCGGCTTGCCGGTGGCGGTGTTGAAGAGGCGCGGTGGGGTAGGAATCTCCATCGCCGCCAGCTTTTGACCGGGCTGGAACCCGCCGGTGCGCGTGCCCAGCGGAAAGGTCTTCACGACCTTGCCCTGGCGGTCGATCAGCACGTCCCGGCCGTCTTCTTCGGCCAGCGCCGTGCCTTCGGCATTGAACCCCGTGGCTTCCGCAAAACGCGGCTCGATGATCCAGCGTCCGCGGTTGTCGATATAACCCCAGCGATCATCCTGGCTGACAGCGGCCAGACCATTCTGGAAGGATCTAGCCTCCGAGTACGCAGGCGCGATGGCCATGATGCCTTGCTTGTCGATGTAGCCCCACGCGGCGGATTCTCCATCAGCGGTGCCCACGAGCACCGCGGCCAGTCCTTCATGGTACGGCCGGTGGCACGATGTGCTCGCGCCTTCGACATAGTTGTTGTACGCGCATTCCTGGGACC
>CBHWAL010000481.1:0-3798 GCA_966111495.1 uncultured Achromobacter sp.
ATACGGTGCTGGACGGCGTGGACCTGGACGTGCCCGCCGGCACGGTCCTGGCGCTGCTCGGCCCGTCCGGCTGCGGCAAGAGCACCCTGCTCAAGGCGCTGGCCGGCCTCTTGCAGCCGCAGCACGGCGACATCCGGTTCGGCGGCGCGGTGGTTAGCAGCGCTGGCCATCACGAGCCGCCGGAGCGCCGCGGACTGGGCATGGTGTTTCAGGACTACGCCCTCTGGCCGCACATGAGCGTGGCCAGCAACGTGGGCTTTCCGCTTGAAATGCGGGGCGTCTCGCGCCGCGAGCGCCCCGCGCTCGTGCGCGACGCCCTTGCCATGGTCGGCCTGCATGAACATGCCGAACGCCGGCCCGCCGACCTGTCCGGCGGCCAGCAGCAACGCGTGGCGCTGGCGCGCGCCATTGTCGCCCGCCCGCGCGTGCTGCTGTTCGACGAACCCCTCTCAAACCTGGACCGGACGCTGCGCGAAACGCTGTGCGCCGAGATCGGCGCGCTCCTGCGCCGGATCGGCACGACCGCCGTCTACGTCACCCACGACCACGAGGAAGCCCATGCGCTGGCGCACACGATCGCCCGCATGCAAAACGGCCGCATCTCCGAACTCGTGCCGGTCAACAAGGACTCTGCTTAAATGTCATTCGCACCTTCTTCCCAACTACTCGCTACGCTCTTCATGACGCTTTCTATCGGATTGGCCTCGGGCCAGGCCAAGGCGCTGACCGTCTACACCGCCGGACCCGGCGGCCTCATCAAGCAATTGGCAGCCGGCTTCCAGGACAAGACCGGCATCAAGGTGGATGTGTTCCAGGCCACCACGGGCAAGGTCATGGCGCGCCTGGAGGCCGAAGCGGCCAACCCGCGCGCCGACGTGCTGATCTCGGCGTCCTGGGACACTGCCCAGGACCTGGACCAGCGCGGCTGGCTGATGGCCTACGAAAGCCCCAACGCCGCGCAGGTGCCGGCGCGCTTCAAGGCGCCCACCTATGTCGCGCAAGGCATTTCGGCGCTGGGCATTGTCTGGAACACGGCCAGCGGCACGCCCGAACCGCGCGACTGGTCCGACCTGACCGCCCCCCAATTCAAGCAGTCGGTCACCATGCCGGACCCGGCCTTGTCGGGCGCATCGCTCGACCTGCTGCTGGGCCTGCAGAACGCCCAGGGCGAGGCCGCGTGGAAGCTCTTCGAGACGCTGCGCGACAACGGCATGACCATCTCCGGCCCCAATGCCCAGGCGTTGACGCCAGTGCTGCAAGGCGCCAAGGCGGCGGTGTTCGGCGCGGTGGATTACGTGTCGTACGCCAGCGTGGCCAAGGGCGAATCCGTGAAGGTCATCTTCCCGTCCAGCGGCACCGCCATCGCCCCGCGCCCCATGATGATCCTGAAGACCGCGCGCCAGGCCGACGAGGCGCGCAAGTTCGTGGACTACGTGCTGTCCGAAGAAGGCCAGCGTGCCGTGGCGGACGCCTGGCTGATGCCCGCGCGTCAGGACGTGGCGGCCAAGCGGCCCGTGTTCAAGGATCTGGCCCTGCTGCCGGACGCAGCAACCGATTCCGGCGCCAGCCGGGCCGAGGTGCTGACCCGCTTCGGCCAGGTCTTCGGCCAACACTGACAGGCCGGGATGCCGGCCCGCCCGGCATCCGATCCCCTCCATGAAAAGCATCTATCTCCTGGCGGCCGCCACCCTGGCCGCCCTGGCGGTGCTCGTCGCCTTGCCCATGGCGTTCGTGGCGCTGCAAGCCGTGTTTCCTCATCTGGGCGAGGGTTCGCTGCGCGATCCGTTCGGCGCCTGGCCCGCAACGCTGGGAAGTCCCGGCACGCTCAGCCTGATCGGCGGCACCCTGAAACTGGGCCTGGGCGTGGCCGCGGTCAGCGCGGCCATCGGCATTCCGCTCGGTGCGCTGCGCGGGCTGTTCCGCGTGCCGTTGGCGCGGTTGTGGGACCTGCTGTTCCTTGTCCCCTTTCTGCTTCCGCCCTACATCGCGGCGTTGTCGTGGACGATGGCATTGCAGCCGCGCGGCTATCTTGAACAGCTAACGGGCTTCAATCTGGGTCCGTTGCTGTTTTCGCCCACGGGCGTGACGCTGGCGATGGGCCTGGCGATCTTTCCCGTCGTGTACTTCGCCGTCTCGCGCAGCATGGCGGCCACCGGCGCCCGGATGGCGGACGTGGCGCGCGTGTTTGGCGCCGGTCCCTGGCGCGCGTTCTTGCACGTCACGCTGCCGCTGGCGCTGCCCGCCATCGCGGCCAGCCTGCTGCTTGCGTTCACGCTTGCCATCGAGGAGTACGGCGTGCCTGCCGCGTTGGGCTCGCAATCGGGCGTTGCCGTATTGACCACCGCCATCGAACGCCGGCTGGCCGACTGGCCGATCGACCTGCCCGGCGCGTCGCTGCTGTCATTGGTGCTGGTGGCGCTGGCCCTGACCGCCTACGCCGTCCAACGCACCGCGCTGGCGGGACGCGGCTTCGAAACCACGACCGGCAAGCCCATGCCGTTGGCACGGGGCGAACTGGGCGCATGGAGCGCGCCGGTGCTGCTGGGGTTCGGCGCAGTAGCGCTGATCGCGGTGGCGGCGCCCCTGGCCTCGATGCTGGCTGCCGCGCTGACGCGCAACGTGTCGGGCGGCCTGTCGGCCAGCAATTTGACGCTAGCCAACTTCACCGCGCTGTTCGATGCCCGCGGGGACGCGTGGGAGGCCCTGTCCACCAGTCTCTCGCTCGCGAGCGGAACGGCCCTCTTGGCGGGCGCGGTCGGCCTGCTGGCGGCGTGGTGCGTCGCGGGGCGTCACGTGCGCGGCGCCGCGCTGATCGACGCGCTGGCCCTGCTGCCCGCGGCATTGCCCGGCGTGGTGGTCGGCGTCGGCCTGATCCTGGCGTGGAACCAGCCGTTCTGGCCAGCCACGCCTTACGGGACCTGGGGCATCCTGCTGCTGTCGTACACCTGCCTGCTTCTGCCCTACCCGGTGCGCTATGTCGGCGCGGCCTTGGCGCAGATCGGCGCCAACCTGGAAGCCGCGGCGCGCGTCCACGGGGCCAGCGCGGCACGCGCGCTGCGGCGCATCGTCCTGCCGCTGGTGTTGCCCAGCCTCGCGGCGTCGATGCTGATGGTGTTTGCAGTCGCGTCGCGCGAACTGGTGACGTCGCTGCTGCTGGCGCCGGCCGGCGTGCAGACCGTGTCGATCTTCGTGTGGCGGCAGTTCGAGCAGGGATCGGTGGGGGAAGGCATGGCGATGGCTGCGGTGGCCGTCGCGGTCAGCCTGTTGCTGATGCTGGGCGCAGCCAGCATCAGCCGCCGCCAACCCCGCTAGCAGGCGGGGCGGCGGGCAAGCGCATCAGATCTGTCCGGGCACCACTCGGTTGCGCCCCTGCCGCTTCGCTTCATACAGGCCCCGGTCGGCGGCCTGGATCAGCTCGGTGCACGGCTGTCCGGCTTGCGGGACAGCCGTGGCCAACCCGATGCTTACCGTCAGCCACGGGCCAAAGCCCGCGTCGCGCTGGGGAATCTGCATGGCTTCCACGGCGCGGCGCAGCTTTTCGGCCGCAAGCCGCGCGCTGCCGGCGGGCGTGCCGGGCAACACCAGCGCAAATTCCTCACCGCCAAAACGCGCCGCCAGGTCGGTGGAGCGGTCGCAACTGGCGAAGATGGTGTTTGCGACACGCTTTAGCGCCTCGTCGCCCGCGATGTGGCCATAGGTGTCGTTGTAGGACTTGAAGTGGTCCACGTCGATCATGAGCATGCTGATCTCGCGGCCGTCCCGTCCCGCGCGCTGCCATTCGGCATTCAGGTATTCATC
>CBHWAL010000482.1:0-3751 GCA_966111495.1 uncultured Achromobacter sp.
TTCGATATGCAGCCGCTCCGCAGCGCGGGCGAAGTGCAGCTCCTCGGCAACGGCGGTGAAATAGCGCAAGTGACGCAGTTCCATCGGTTTTAAATATGGTCGGAGTGGGTTTCATATATTGGACATATGCAGGGGAAAAGTCTACTTTGTGTTCACGGGCTGATGCCCGGCGTTTTTCGAGAATCCTGATGTCTACCCCTTCTGCAAGTCCCGCCCCGCAACGCGGCGCCCCGGCGCCCCAGTATCTGGCGCGCGGCACGCCGGGACTGCGCCGCGCCCAGTGGGCGCTCTTTGCCGCCGGCTTTTCCACTTTTTCCCTGCTGTATTGCGTGCAGCCGCTGATGCCGCTGTTCACCCACGCGTTCAACGTATCGCCGGCGCAGAGCAGCCTGGTCCTGTCGCTGTGCACGGGGTTGCTGGCCATCGCCATCTTCTTCGTGGGCCTGTTTTCTGCCGCCTTGCCGCGCAAACACGTGATGGCGTGGTCGCTGTTCGCCTCCGCCGTCCTCGGCACCATCGCGGCCGTCGCGCCGGACTGGCAGAGCCTTTTGGCATTGCGCGCGCTGCAAGGCGTGGCGATGGGCGGGGTACCGGCCGTGGCCATGGCCTACCTGGCTGAAGAGGTCGAGCCCGGCACGCTGGGCTTTGCGATGGGGCTGTACATCAGCGGCAGCGCGTTCGGCGGGCTGTCGGGGCGCGTCATCACCGGCCTGGTGTCCGACCATTTCGGATGGCGCGCGGCGATGGGTACGCTGGGACTGCTGGGCATCGTTGCGGCCATGCTGTTTGTGTGGCTCCTGCCGGCCTCGCGCCGTTTTACCCCGCGCCGGGGCCAGGGATGGGCGGGCGTCTGGGCGGATGTGCGACAAGGCGCCGGCGCGCACCTGAAGAATGGACCGCTTTGCGCGCTGTTCGCCATGGGCGGGCTGCTGATGGGCGCGTTCGTCGCGGTGTACAACTACGTGGGCTTTCGCCTGCTGCTGCCGCCGTTTTCGCTTAGCCAGACCTTCATCGGGTTCATCTTCGTCGTCTATCTGGTGGGCATCTTCGCCTCGACCTGGTTTGGCCGCCTTGCCGACCGGCACGGGCGCGGCGCGATGCTGGCCGCCGCCTCAAGCCTTGCCCTGGCGGGTCTGCTGCTGACGCTCTCCAATTCGCTGCCTTTGCTGATCGCCGGGATCGTGGTTTTCACCTTCGGCTTTTTCGCGGCGCACGCCGTGGCGAGCGGCTGGGTCGGACAGATGGCGCGTGGCTACAAGGCGCTGGCCGCCTCGTTCTACCTGCTGGTCTATTACGTGGGGTCAAGCGTGCTCGGAGCGCTCGGCGGTCAATTCTGGACGGCCGGCGGCTGGCACGGCGTGGCCGCGATGGCGGGCGGGCTGCTTGCCGCCGCGCTGGTGATCAGCGCGGGCCTTGCATGGCGCACGGGACGGCGGCCTGCCACGGCCGGCGCCGCCGGTCCGGCCTGACCGCGCCTTTTTTCCCCAGGAAGGGTAGCGTCGCGTTACGGAGGGTTGCGCCACGCGTGCTTCTATCGCGATACATTCTGTATTGCGATAGGGGGAACCATGCTGACCAAGCAAGACCGCGTGTCCCTGCCATGGACCGACACGCTAGCCCGTCTTGAAGACGAACGCATCATGCTGGAGCGCATTGCTGCCGGCGTACCGATCCGGCAGGTGCTGGAGCACGTGCTGCACGCCATCGAGGCGCAATCGAGCGTGAAGCTGCGCGCGGCAATCGCGCTGGTGGACGACGCGGGAACCGAGTTGCGGCACGGCGCCGCGCCCGGCCTGCCGGACGCGTTCAATGCCGCCGTGGATCGGGTAGCCATCGGGCCGATGGCCGCCTCGTGGGGCGCCGCAGCGCACGCGGGCAAGCCGGTCTACACAGACGACATCGCTAACGACCCGCGGTGGGCGCGGTGGCGCGACCTGGCCTTGGCCAATGGCCTTCGCGCGTGTTGGTCCACGCCGATCAAGGCGCCTGACGGACGGTTGCTGGGCGTGTTCTCAAATTACTACGACGAAGGCCGGCTGCCGTCCGCGCAGGATATTGACGCGATCGCGTTGGTCACGCGCAGCGCGGCGCTGGCAATCGAACGGCATCTGATGGACGTCGCGCTGCGCCGCAGCGGCGAACGCTGGCGCGCGATGTTCGACGGCATGCAGGAAGCCTTTTTTCTGGCCGAAGCGCTGCGCGGCGAGGACGGCCGGATCGCGGACTTCCGCTTTCTGGAAGTCAACCCCGCTTTTGAACGCCAGAGCGGCATGCGCGAAGGCGACACGCTGGGCCACACGCTGCGCGAGATGATTCCCGGTGTGCCCAGCCAGATCCTGGATACGTTCGCGCAAGTTGTGGAATCGGGTGAGCCCGCCCAGTTCGAGTTTGCGGTGCCGGCGCCCAAGGATGCCTGGTACGAGGCGCGGGCCCGCAAGGAAGGCCCCGATCGCATCATGGCGCTGTTTCTTGACGTTACCGCGCGCAAAGCCGCCGAGACCGAGCTGTGGGAAGGCCAGCATCGCAAGAATTTCCTGCTGGCGCTTGGTGACCGCATGCGTGAACTGCACCTGCAGCCTGCGATCGAGGAGACCGCCTGCGCGGGACTGGGCCAGCATCTGTCGCTGGGCCTTGTGACGGTGCTGGATTGGGCCGGTGACGGCGCGGCGCCGGTGGTGTCGACGTGCTGGCGGTCCGAGACCGACGTGGCCAGCCAGGACGCGCTGGCCACGGATCAGTTGGGAGAAGATTTCTTTGAAGCGGTGCGCAAGGGGCGCACGACCTATCTGCAGCCGCTGGTGGCGCAAGAGGGCGGCGACATCCGCCCGTCGGCCATCGTCGTGCCGATGCGCCGCTGGGCGCGTCAAGGCGGTGCGCTGGTGGTCCGCCCCTTGTCGAGCAGCCGGCTCAAGTCCGCCGATCTGGCCTTCATCGAGGAAGTCGCCGAACGGATGTGCGACGCCGTCGAGCGCTCGCAGTATGCGCGCATGCTGGAGCAGCGTGTGGAACACGCCATCGCCGAGCGCGACCGCATCTGGCGGATGTCTCCCGAGCTGCTGGCCGTGATCGACAGCCGGGGCCGGTTCGCCAGCGTGAATCCCGCCGTGCAACCCATTTTGGGATGGAGCCCCGATCAGTTCCTGTCGATGGGACTTGCCGAACTGATCCACCCAGATGACCTGGACGCCACGCGCGCGGCCTGGTCGCATCAGACGCAGGGGGAAGTTGTGCAACCCGCCCGCCACCTGGAAAACCGGGTCCTGCGCCGCGAGGGCGGCTACAGCTGGATCACGTGGAGCATGTCGTGGTCGCAGGACAGCCTGTACGTGGCGGGGCGCGACGATTCGGACTTGAAGGCGCAGGCCGAGGCGTTGGCCGACACCGAGAATGCGTTGCGCCAGGCGCAAAAGATGGAGGCGGTGGGGCGCCTGACCGGCGGCATCGCGCACGATTTCAACAACATGCTTCAGGGCATCACCGGGGCGCTGTACCTCATTCAACGCAAGCTGTCGGCCGGCGTGCCTGAACAGGCGCAGCGCTTTATCACGGTGGCCATGGATTCGGCGAACCGCGCGGCGCACCTGACGCAGCGCCTGCTTACCTTCTCGCGGCGCCAGCCGATCGACCCCAAGCCGTTCAGTGTCGAGGACACGCTGCATTCCATGACGGACCTGTTCCATCGCTATACCGGCGAGCGCGTGAAACTGGTCTTCGCTTTGGAACCGGGCCTGTGGCCCGTGAACTGCGACAA
>CBHWAL010000483.1:0-3735 GCA_966111495.1 uncultured Achromobacter sp.
GTCTGCGCATGGTACTGACTCCTCGAGTTGAATGTGTGTCTCTCTCTACCACTGCCGGCCTGTTACTGCCGGTCTATTCGGCGCGAGCCGCCGTACTGCGGTGCTGCTGGGTGCTGCCGTCTTCGTAATGCAATGGGCCGCCCGTGAAAGGCGCGAAGCCCGTTCCAAAAATCACGCCGGCGTCGGCCAGGTCGGCGTCGGCCACGATGCCGCCCGCCACCCGTTGCCGCGTGGCGTCGATGAGCGGCTGGATCAGTTTCTGTGCCAGGCCGGCCGGCGCGGCGGCGGGGTCGCGCTGCTTGACCGGCTTGCCGTCGCGCCAGGTGTAAAACCCCTTGCCGCTCTTCTTGCCCAGTTCGTTTCGCGCCAGGCGGTCGGCAAGGCAGCGCGGCGGCTCCGCGCCGCCGGCAAGCTGCGCGCCAGCATCGCGGGCGATATCCAGGCCCACGGTGTCCGCCAGTTCCAGCGGCCCCATCGGCATGCCGAAGGCCACCATGGCGGCGTCCACGGTTTCCGGCGCGACGCCGTCGTCCACGCTGCGCATGGCTTGCAGCATGTAGGGCGCCAACACCGCATTGACGAGAAATCCGGGGGCGCTCTTGACCGGCAGCGCCAGCTTGTCGATCTGGCCGACGAAGGCGCAGGCGCGGGCCGCTATGGCGGGATCGCCGCCGTCCGCGTGCACGACTTCCACCAGCGGCATCTTGGCCACGGGGTTGAAAAAGTGAATTCCCACCAGACGCGCCGGACGGGCCAGGCCCTCGCGGAGCGTTTCCAGCGACAGGCTGGACGTGTTGGTGGCCAGCAGCGCGTCGGGCTTCATGCGCGGCTCCAGCGACTGGTACAGCGCGCGCTTGGCGTCAGGCTGCTCGCTGATGGCTTCGATGACGACATCTGCCAGGGGCACGCCGTCGCCCGCCGGATCCGGCACCAGCCGGTCGAACGCGGCGCGCGCCAGGCGCGGATCTTTCAGGCGGCGCGCGTAGAGCTCGGCGGCGCGCTTGATGGCCGGCGCGATGCGCGACATTTCCTGGTCCTGCAACGTGACCGTCATGCCTTTTAGCGCGCACCAGGCGGCGATGTCGCCGCCCATCACGCCCGCTCCCACCACGTGTACGTGACGGGCCGGCGCGACGCCCGGCTGCTTGCCATTGGCCTTCAGGCGCTCTTGCAAGCGGAACACGCGCAGCAGGTTGCGCGCCGTGCCGGACGAAATGATGCGGTCGATGAGGTCGGGCGCCTTCAGCGCATTGCCGCCGTGCTTCTCCCAAATCTCCACGATGGCGGGCGCGGCCGGATAGTGACCGAGGGGATCCTTGGCGGCAATCTGCTTGCGGGCGCGGTTGGCGACGATGGCCTTGAACGGCCAGCGGTTCAGCAGTCCGCCCAGGCCACGCGCGCGCCGGGCGGGCTTGCGCGACAGCACGGTCTGGCGCGCCGCGGCGAGCAGCAGCCGCGGGGGAACACGTGCGTCGACCAGTCCCAGCGAGGCCGCGCGGCGCGCATCGGCGCCGCGGCCGGTCAGCATCATGTCCAGTGCGGCGGGCGCGCCGATCACCTGCGGCAGGCGCAACATGCCGCCCCATCCAGGGAAGATGCCCAGCATGACTTCGGGCAGCGCCAGCGAGGCGCCGGGCTGATCGGCCACCAGCCGGTAGCGGCAGGCCAGCGCCAATTCAAGGCCGCCGCCCAGGCAATGGCCCTGGATCAGCGCGAGCGTCGGATAGCGCACGCCCGCAAGGCGGTTCATGAGGTTCCAGCCGCGCGACACCAGCCCGCGCGCCTGCTCGGGCGTGTCCAGCGTGGCGAATTCGTTGACGTCCGCGCCCACGATGAAGCCTGTCGCCTTGCCGGATTGGATGATGAGGCCTGTGGGCGGCTCGGCGTCCAGCGCGTCCAGCACCACGGAGAGTTCGGCCAGGGTGTCCGCCGACAGCGCGTTGACCGCGCTGCCTGCACGGTCGAAGGTCAGCCAGGCGACGCCGTCGGGGTCGCGGTCCAGGCGCCAGTGGGAAAGCGTATCCAGTGTCGTCATGGGCGGTCCTCGTCCAGGGTTTCGACCAGCATCGCGCCGCCTTGGCCGCCGCCGATGCAGATGGCCGCCATGCCGCGCCGGGCGCCACGGCGCTTGAGCGCGTGCAGCAGATGCAGCACGATGCGGGCGCCCGATGCGCCCACGGGGTGGCCGATGGCGATGGCGCCGCCGTCGACGTTGAGCCGCTCGGCGTCCAGTTCGCCCCAGGCGGGCGTGCCGAAATTCTGCTGGCAGTAGGCTTCGTCCCGCCACGCGGCCAGGCAGCCTAGCACCTGCGCCGCAAAAGCCTCGTTGATCTCCCACAAGTCCAGGTCATTCAAGCCCAGGCCATGGCGCTGCAGGATCGGCGTGGCGGCATGCACGGGGCCCAGCCCCATGATCGCGGGATCCAGCCCCGCCCATTGCGTATCGACGATGCGGCCCAGCGGGCGCAGGTTCCATTTGTGAACGGCCTCCTCCGAGGCCAGCACCAGCATTGCGGCGCCATCGGTCACCTGCGAGCTGTTGCCCGCGGTGATGTTGCCCCACGGTTTGTCGAACACGGGCTTGAGCTTGGCCAGCTTGTCCGGCGTGGAGTCGTCGCGCACGCCGTCGTCATGCGGATGCAGCTTGCCCTGCGTGTCGATGAGCGGCGTGATCTCGGGCATGCCTGCCGTGCGTGCAGCGAGCGCGCGCTGGTGGCTGCGCGCCGCGTAGGCGTCCATGGCGGCGCGGTCGATGTGAAAGAGCGTGGCGACGTTTTCGGCGGTCTGACCCATCGACAGGCCCACGACCGGGTCGGTCAGGCCTTTGAGCAATCCGATGACCGGCGCCAGGTGCTTCGGCCTGAAGCCGCCCAGCGCCTTGAGCTTCGCGCCCAGGCCGCGGGCGGCGTACCAGCGCGACAGCCAGCGCACCATGCCGTCCGAGAACAGCACCGGCGCGCGGGACAGCGCATCGGTGCCGCCGGCCAGCACCAGGTGCGATCGGCCGTTCTGAATGTTGGCAATGGCGGAATCCAGCGCCTGCATGCCCGATGCGCAGTTGCGCATGACGGTCCAACCGGGCACCCGATCTCCGCAGCCCAGCCGCAGCGAAATCACGCGGCCGATGTTGACTTCATCGGGCGATGGCGCGGCGCAGCCGACGATGACCTCGTCCAGGTCCGTGGGCGCGTAGGGTTGGCGCAGCAGGAGGGCGCGGCCGGCCTGCACCGCCAGATCCCCGGCGGAGAAGGGGCCCGGGCCTGTGCGGGCCTTCAGGAAAGGCGTGCGTGAACCGTCGACGACGTAAACCGGTTTGAATGCCATCCGCTTCCTCTCTCAGGCGACCTTGCGTTCGGCCGTGGGCCGGTCTGCGCCAGCGGCGCCGAGGTCAAAGGGAAAATCATCTACTTTGACCACGGTGTCGCGCAAGCGGTTGCGGCGCTTCACGACTGCATACTCCTCGGCGGTGATGGCGCCGATGGTGACTGCGGCGTCGGCGATGTCGCGTACGTTGGCTTGCGGATTGCCGTCCAGCACGCCGCGTTTTTCGATCTCGCGGATCTTGGCCTCGATGGGCTCGGCTTCCAGCGTGGCGGCCAGCGCCTGCTCGATGGCGCCCACGGGTTCGTCCGGGGTGTCGGGCAGATGGCAGCCGGCCGTCAGGCGGTCGCGTGTCGCGCTGGGGCTGATAAGCAGCCGGGCCACGTCCTGGCCAAGCTGGTCAGACGGCGGGAT
>CBHWAL010000484.1:0-3734 GCA_966111495.1 uncultured Achromobacter sp.
CTGGCTCAGACTCACCCCAGGTCCAGCCAGACCCGGCGCATTGTCGGATCCTCGGGGTCGCGGTCGTTGGTGAAGCCAAGGCTGGTCATCAACGCCAGCATGGGCCGGTTGGTCGACAGCACCAGGCCGTCGATGTATTCCAGGCCCTGCTCGCGCGCGGCGTCGATCAGCGCGGTCATGAGCTGACGCCCCAACCCGCGCCGCTGCCAGTCGTCGCCGATCACCAGCGCGTATTCCGCGCCTCGACCGTCGGGGTTGCGCAGATAGTGGGCAAAGCCCACCAGCACCTCGCGCGGATGGCCGCGATTGGCGGGATTGGGCACCTGCGTCGCCGCTACCAGCGCGAGCTCGCGGTGATAGTCCACCTGCGTGTAGCGCGACACCATGCGCGGCGTGAGTTCGCGCATCATCGACACGAACCGCATGTAGCGCGACCGCTCCGACAGGCCGCGGATGAATTCCTGCAGCGCCTCGCCGTCTTCGGGGCGGATCGGGCGCAGCACCCAGGGAATGCCGTCATCGAACCGGCGCACCTGCACCAGCCGCGCCGGATACGGGTGGATCGCCATGTGCGGGTAGCCGGTGGTCTGCGGCGACGCGCAGCCGGGCGTTTCGGTCAGCGTCATGCGCAGGCCGCCGGCGCGCAGATGCGTTTCGCCGGCGTAGAGCGGATCGATGTCCAGGGATTCGATGTCGGGTAGTTCCGATACCAGTTCGGACACCAGCACCAATGCCTGCTGCAGCGCCTCGGCGGCCATGTGGCCGACCCGGGGAGCCAGCACCCGGCGCCACAGACGGCTGCGTTCGATGAGCTGGCGTGCCAGGTAGCCATTCAGCGGTGGCAGGTCCATGCCGCGCTCGGCCAGCGACAACACCGCGTCCGGTCCGCCCGCGCCAAAGCGGATGACGGGGCCGAACTGCGGATCGCGCCGCACGCGGATCGCCATGGGCCGGGACTCGGTCTCGCCGGCCGCAGATGGC
Organism: uncultured Achromobacter sp.; assembly: GCA_966111495.1. Taxonomy (GTDB): domain Bacteria; phylum Pseudomonadota; class Gammaproteobacteria; order Burkholderiales; family Burkholderiaceae_B; genus Achromobacter. The sequence continues at coordinate 982 of CBHWAL010000484.1, forward strand.
GCGGCGGCATCCGACAGCGGCACATAGAACAGCGACAGCAACGTGCGGATTTCGGCGGTGTTGAGTTCGCGCCGGCAATCGGCGCGCACGCGCGCCACGATCTCGCGCGCGGCCGCCAGATCCGGCACGTGGCTGGCGGGCTCGGGCGGCTGCGTCTGCAACAGCAATTGCTGGTTGTAGTGGTGCGACGCCAGCACGCCGAAAGCGTCCGCGGCCGACTCGGGCGTGCGGAACGCCGACGTGCCCGCGTCGTCCAGCATGCGCCGCAACGGCCGCATGCCGGCGTCGCCCATGAAGCAGGTCACCACGGGTTTCTTGGCCGACGGCGCGATCTGCGCCAGTTCGCGCGCCACCGCAGGCATGTCGGCCAGGGCATCGGGCGCCAGCAGCACCAGCACGCCGTCCACGCCGGCGTCGTCCAGGACGGCTTCGAGCATGGCGCGGATACGCTCGGGCGTCATCGGCAGATAGGTGATGACGGGGTTGGCGGTGCCGGCGTCGGGCTCCAGCATCTCGGCCAGCGCGCGCTGTGTGGCGGGCGCCAGGTCGGCGCGCAGGACGGCGGCGTCGGGGCCGATCAGGTCCATGGCGAGCTGCGGAGGGCCGCTGCCGTTGGAGATCAGCGCCACGCGGCGGCCCTTGGGGCGGCGCGTGTAGCCCAGCACCTTGACGGCCGAGAAGAGCTGCACGAAGTAGCGCACGCGCACGGCGCCGGCCCGGCGCAAGGCCGCGTCGAAGATGGCATCGCTGCTGTCGGCGTCTGAGCGGCCGGCCTTGAGCACGATGACCGGCTTGATGCTGGCCGCGGCCCTCAGGGTGCTCATGAATTCGCGGGCGGGCCCGACATCTTCAAGGTAGAGGACGATGCTGTCCGTGCGCGGATCGCTGGCCAGGTAGTCCAACAGCTTGGGCAGGCCCACCACCGCTTCGTCGCCCAGCGACACGGCGGTGGAAAAGCCGATGTGCACGTCCTCGGCCCAGTCCATGACGGCGGCCATGATGGAGCGCGACTGCGCGACCAGCGCCACGCGGCCGGCGCGCGCCAGCACCGGGTGCTGGCTGAAGTTCAGTCCGGCGTGCGGCCGCTGCGCCCCGAAGGAGCGCGGCCCCAGCAGTTCACAGTGGTTTTCCTCGGCCCAGGCCCGGCACAGCGCCAGCGTGCCGCGCGGGTACGGGTCGGGCAGTTCGTGGGGCAGCAAGATGACGGCGCGGGGCGACAGCGGCGCCAGGCGGCGCAGCGTTTCCGGCAGCACGGCAGGCGACACGCAAACCAGGGCCAGATCGGGCCGATCGCCTGCGGCCAGGCCTTCGAGCTTGTCCGGCAGGCAGGGCGCGGCGCCGGGTTCAACGGCGACAACCGTGGTCTTTGCCTTCAGGGCGGGAGACAGGGAACTTGCCGCGGGCAGCGGCCGGTCAGCCACGATCACCAGCGAAGCAGGTTCGAACATCGGCGCAAGAGCGTGTCTCAACATAGGGAGGTCGGGCCAGGGCCTGTTCACACTAATCTAAAATAGCGTTCATCGTATCAAGACAAGCCCGCTGTCCGCTTGATGAGGACACTGCCCGACGCCGCTTTGTGGCGCCGCAGCCGCTAACACTGCCACCTATGACTTCCAACGCCACTACTCCCATTCGCACCCGCTTCGCGCCCTCGCCCACCGGTTTCCTGCATTTGGGCGGCGCGCGCACCGCGCTGTTCTCCTGGGCCTTCGCGCGCCACCACAAGGGCACCTTCGTGCTGCGCATCGAGGACACGGACGTCGAGCGGTCCACCCCGGAAGCGGTGCAGGCCATTCTGGACAGCATGGAATGGCTGGGCATGCAGCCCGACGAAGGCCCCTTCTACCAGATGCAGCGCATGGACCGGTACCGCGAAGTCGTGGCCCAGATGCTGGCCGCCGGCACCGCCTACCATTGCTACAGCTCGCCCGAGGAAGTTGAAGCGATGCGCGAGGCCGCCCGCGCCCGCGGCGACAAGCCGCGTTATGACGGCACCTGGCGCCCGGAACCCGGCAAGACGCTGCCCGCCATCCCCGAAGGCCGCAAGCCCGTCGTGCGCTTCAAGAATCCGCAGGACGGCGCCACGGCCTGGAACGACATGGTCAAGGGCACGATCAGCTTCGACAACACCGAACTCGACGACCTGATCATCGCGCGCCCCGACGGCACGCCCACCTACAACTTCTGCGTCGTGGTCGACGACTGGGACATGGGTATCACGCACGTGCTGCGCGGCGATGACCACGTCAACAACACGCCCCGCCAGATCAACATCCTGCGCGCGCTGGGCGCCACGCTGCCGGAATACGGCCACGTGCCGATGATCCTGGGCCCGGACGGCGAAAAGCTGTCCAAGCGCCACGGCGCGGTCAACGTCATGGAGTACGACAACGAGGGCTATCTGCCCGAGGCCATGATCAACTACCTGGCCCGCCTGGGCTGGAGCCACGGCGACGACGAGCTTTTCTCGCGCGAACAATTGGTGTCGTGGTTCGACACCAAGCATTTGTCGAAGTCCGCGTCGCAATGGGATCCGAAGAAACTGAACTGGGTCAACGCCCACTACATCAAACAGATGGACAACGCGGAACTGGCCGAGCGCGTGGCCCCGCGCGTGGCGAACCGTGGCGGTCATCCGGAGAAGATTGATCTGCCGGGCGTGATGGGCTTGTTGAAAGACCGCGCGGAAACGCTGGAGCAACTGGCCGACGGCGCCATGTTGTTCTGCGCGCCGTTCACGCCCGCCGCGCCGG
>CBHWAL010000485.1:0-3708 GCA_966111495.1 uncultured Achromobacter sp.
GAGCGCCACAGAAACGGCCGCGCGCCGTCGCCGGTGTCCAGCGTCCACGCGCCGCCCTGACGGGCCACGGTGACGTGGCGTGCTTCGCCGTTGTCGGTCCATTGCAGTTGACGCCGGTACTGGCCGCCCAAGCGCCAGCCGTCGCGCGCGTCCCACGGGTCGGCCGGGCCTTTGCCCGCGCCTTGCGCGCCCGGCTGCGCGAGGCCTTGGCGCACCAGCACGGCAGCCGTGGCCAGCGCCAACGCATCGGCGTCGGCCGGTTGCGGGTCGGGCAGCAGCGTGGCGCGTTGGCGTTCGATGAGGCCGGTGTCCAGATCAGCAGCCGCAAAGGCGCTGTCCTTCATCAGCCGTGCCAGGAACGCGACGTTGGTCTGCACGCCCACGGCCTGCGTCTGCGCCAGCGCTTGCAGCATGCGGGCGCGGGCCTGATCGCGATCGGCGCCGTGCACGATGAGCTTGGCGATCATCGGGTCGTAGAACGGGGTGATGGTGTCGCCCATGCGCACGCCGCCGTCGACGCGAATGTCGCCGTTGGCAAACGCGGTGTGCGGCGGCAGGCCCAGGTAGGCGAGCGTGCCGATGGACGGCAGAAAGCCCTTCTCGGGGTTCTCGGCGTAGATGCGCGCTTCGATGGCGTGGCCGTTGATGCGCAGGTCTTCCTGGCGTGCGGGCAGCGGCTGGCCGGCGGCGACGCGCAGTTGCCATTCGACGAGGTCGTGGCCGGTGATCATTTCGGTGACCGGGTGTTCGACCTGCAGGCGCGTGTTCATTTCCATGAAGTAGAAGCGGCCGTCGGGCTCGGCGATGAATTCCACCGTGCCAGCGCCCACGTAGCCGACGGCGCGCGCGGCGGAGACCGCGGCCTCGCCCATGGCGCGGCGGCGTTCTTCGGTCATGCCGGGGGCGGGCGCTTCTTCGATGACCTTCTGGTGGCGGCGCTGCACGGAGCAGTCGCGCTCGAAGAGGTACACGCAGTTGCCGTGCGTGTCGGCGAAGACCTGGATTTCGATGTGGCGCGGCTTTTGCAGGTAGCGTTCGATCAGCACGCGGTCGTCGCCAAAGCTGGACGCGGCTTCGCGCTGGCACGAGGCCAGTGCATCGAGGAACGCGCCGGAGGATTCGACGATGCGCATGCCCTTGCCGCCGCCGCCCGCGCTGGCCTTGATGAGCACGGGATAGCCGATGCCGTCGGCCTGCGTCTTGAGGAACTGCGGGTCCTGGTTGTCGCCGTGATAGCCGGGCACGAGCGGCACGCCGGCTTTTTCCATGAGGGTCTTGGCGGCGGACTTGCTGCCCATGGCGGCGATGGCCGACGCCGGCGGGCCGACGAAGGCGATGCCGGCATCTTGCGCGGCCTGGGCGAAGGCTTCGTTCTCGGACAGGAAGCCGTAGCCGGGGTGGATGGCGCCGGCGCCGGTGTCGCGCGCGGCCTGCAGGATGGCGTCGGCGCGCAGGTAGCTGGCGCGCGGCTCGGAGCCGCCGATGTAGACGGCCTGGTCGCAGGCGGCGACGTGGCGCGAGTTGGCGTCCGCGTCGGAATAGACGGCGACGGTGCGCAGGCCCATGCGGCGGGCAGTGGCGGCGACGCGGCAGGCGATTTCGCCGCGGTTGGCAATCAGCACAGTATCGAACATTGCGTTATCCAAGCTGAAGTGTTCGGAAAGGGCGCGAAGCGCGTAGAAGTGGGGTTCGGCCTATGCGTGCGACCTACATCCGGAAGACACCGAACTTGGTGTCTTCAATCGGCGCGTTCAGCGCGGCGGACAACGCCAGTCCCAGCACGCGGCGCGTGTCGGCGGGGGCGATGATGCCGTCGTCCCACAACCGCGCAGTGGCGTAATACGGATGGCCTTCGCGCTCGTACTGTTCGCGGATCGGCGCCTTGAACGCCGTCTCTTCATCGGCCGACCATTGCCCGCCGCGCGCCTCGATGCCATCGCGCTTAACAGTCGCCAGCACGCTGGCGGCCTGCTCGCCGCCCATGACTGAAATGCGGGCGTTGGGCCACATGAACAGCATGCGCGGCGAATAGGCGCGGCCGCACATGCCGTAGTTGCCGGCGCCGAACGAGCCGCCGATCAGCACGGTGAACTTGGGCACGTTGGCGGTGGCGACGGCCGTCACCATCTTGGCGCCGTGGCGCGCGATGCCTTCGTTTTCGTATTTGCGGCCGACCATGAAGCCGGTGATGTTCTGCAGGAAGATCAGCGGGATCTTGCGCTGCGCGCACAGTTCGATGAAGTGCGCGCCCTTCTGCGCGGACTCGGAGAACAGGATGCCGTTGTTGGCGACGATACCGACGGGCATGCCGTGGATGTGCGCAAAGCCGGTGACCAGCGTGGGGCCGAAGCGCGCCTTGAATTCGTCGAACTCGGAGCCGTCGACGATGCGCGCGATGACTTCGCGCACGTCGTAGGGCTTGCGGGTGTCGGCGGGAATGATGCCGTTCAGTTCGCTGGGGTCAAAGCGCGGTTCGCGCACGGGAATCGTGGCCAGCGGCTGCGGCTTTTTGCGGTTCAGACGCGCAACCGCATTGCGCGCCAGTTGCAGCGCGTGCATGTCGTTGGCGGCCAGGTGGTCGACCACCCCGGACAGGCGCGTGTGCACGTCGCCGCCGCCCAGGTCTTCGGCGCTGACTTCTTCGCCGGTGGCTGCCTTGACCAGCGGCGGGCCGCCCAGAAAGATGGTGCCCTGGTTGCGCACGATGATGGACTCGTCGCTCATGGCGGGCACATACGCGCCGCCAGCGGTGCACGAACCCATCACCACGGCGATCTGCGAAATGCCTTGTGCCGACATCTGCGCCTGGTTGTAGAAGATGCGGCCGAAGTGGTCGCGGTCAGGAAAGACCTCGTCCTGCTGCGGCAGGTTGGCGCCGCCCGAGTCCACCAGATACACGCACGGCAGGTTGTTCTGCGCGGCGATCTCCTGCGCGCGCAGATGCTTTTTGACGGTCATCGGATAGTAGGTGCCGCCCTTGACCGTGGCGTCGTTGCAGACGATGACGCACTCGGTGCCGGACACGCGGCCGATGCCGGTGATGACGCCCGCGCCGGGCGCGTCGCCGTCATACATGCCGTGCGCCGCCATGGGCGACAGTTCCAGGAACGGGGTGCCCGGATCGATCAGATTCTCGACGCGATCGCGCGGCAGGAGCTTGCCGCGCGCCGTGTGCTTGGCGCGGGCGGATTCGCTACCGCCCAAGGCTGTCTGCGCCAGTTGCTGGTTCAGATCGTCCAGTTGCGCCTGCATGGCGCTGGCGTTGTCGATGTAGTCCTGCGACCGCGGATTGATGCGGGATTCGATGATGGGCATGGGGTACCACCCGTCCTGCTTGATTGGAATTTGAAGGCGCTCGGTGTGAGCGGGTTGTCTCGCTGCCCGGTGGGCCGGGCATTCTTGTCGCTAATGAATTCAGGATTTCGTTGCGCCTTTCCTGCATGGCCCGCGACCGACCCGTCGCGGTGGTTGCAATGCCAGAAAGGCGCAGCGAAATCCTGCTTGAGGCACAGGCCGAAGCCCGTGTCTCAAGCAGGCAACGGCTTAGACCATTTCGATGGCCATCGCGACGGCTTCGCCGCCGCCGATGCACAGCGTGGCCACGCCGCGCTTGCCGCCAGTCTTGCGCAGCGCGCCGACCAGCGTGGCCATCAGGCGCGCGCCCGATGCGCCGATGGGGTGGCCCAGCGCGGTGGCGCCGCCGTGAAC
>CBHWAL010000486.1:0-3707 GCA_966111495.1 uncultured Achromobacter sp.
GTCGATATTTCCCTGCTGTCGACGGCCATGTGGATCCTGTCGGCCGACATCGTCGAACGCAGGGATTGGCACACGTTCCTGAAGGACTGATCCGCCTGTCCGCCAACAGCATGTGCGACAAGCGCATGTCCAAAAAAACAAGGCGCCGCGAGGCGCCTTGTGCTTTTGCCGATGCCGACCCTGTCAGTGCGCGCCAGCCGCCGCTTCCGCCGCGCCGCCGCCGCCCGATTTGGACGCCCGCGGCCGTGCAAACCAGACCAGGCCCGTCAGCAGCAGGAAGATGATTGCGGACGCGTAGAACACGTCCGTCGCCGACATTGTGAAGGCCTGCGCATTGATCAGCCCGTCCACCATGGTAAGCGCCTGTTGATGCGAGACGCCCAGCCCGTTCTGCAAGGTATTCATGGTCTGATCGAACGCCTGCTGGCCGGGCCTGGCAATCTCGGTCAGTTGCGCGTGATGCAGGGTTGCGCGGTTTTCCCATAGCGTCGTGGAAATCGACGTGCCGAATGCGCCTGCCGTCAGCCGCAGGAAGTTCGACAGGCCCGATGCGGCCGGGATGCGCCAGGGTTCGATGCTGGACAGGGTGATCGACGTGAGCGGCACGAAGAACGCCGCCATTGCCGCGCCCTGGATGATCGTCGGGATCATCAGCGTGCGCACGTCCGTCTGGGTGTTAAAGCCCGCGCGCATGAAGCAGACCAGCGCAAAGATCAGGAACGCGACCGTGACGATCTGCCTCGGGTCGCGCGTGGCCAGCATCTTGCCCACGATGGGGGTGAGCAGGATCGCCAGCAGCCCGACCGGCGCGGTTACAAGGCCCGCGTAGGTCGCCGTGTAGCCCATGTTGCTCTGCAGCCAGAGCGGCAGCAGCACGACGTTGCCGAAGAACACGCCATAGGCCACGGCCAGCGTCAGCGCGCCCACCGTGAAATTGCGGACCTTGAAGAGGCGCAGGTCCACGACCGGGTGCGCGTCGGTCAGTTCCCAGATCAGGAAGAACACGAAGGCCACGAACGCGATGGCCGCCAGCGCGATGATGGTGGGACTGGCGAACCAGTCCAGCTCCTTGCCCTTGTCCAGCATGATCTGCAGCGCGCCCACCCAGACCACGAGCAGGACGAGGCCGAGCTTGTCGATTGGCAGCTTGCGTGTGACGGATTCGCGGTTGCCATAGATGCGCCAGCTGATCCAGGCGGCCAGGAGGCCCACCGGCACGTTGATATAGAAGATCCAGGGCCAGGTGTAGTTGTCGGAAATCCAGCCGCCGAGCAGCGGGCCGGCAACCGGGGCCACCAGGGTTGTCATGGACCAGACCGCCAGCGCCATGCCTGCCTTGGACTTCGGGAAGCTGGCCAGCATCAGCGTCTGCGACAGCGGGATCATCGGGCCGGCCACCGCGCCTTGCAGCACCCGGAAGGCGATCAGCGCTTCAAGCGACGGCGAGAAGCCGCACAGCCAGGACGCCAGCACGAAGAGCAACGTCGAGATCAGGAACAGGCGCACCTGGCCGAAGCGCTGCGTCAGCCAGCCGGTCAGCGGCACGGTGATGGCGTTGGCCACCGCGAACGACGTGATGACCCACGTGCCCTGGCTGGTGCTTACACCCAGGTCGCCGGAGATGGTGGGGATGGACACGTTCGCGATGGAGGTGTCCAGCACGTTCATGAAGACCGCCGTCGACAGGGCGATGGACCCGATGATGCGGGTCGCGCCCTCCAGCGGCGGATGCGCGCCCGGCGGGCGGGCGGCGTCTGGGGGCGCGCCTGCGCCCGCGGGCTGGGCGGCGGTGCTCATGATGCGACGTTGGCGGCGATGATCTTCGCGATCATTGCGTCGACTTCATGGTGCGCGGGCTCGAAGGCGCGCGTCGACCAGGCCGGTTCCTTGCGCGCCACCTGTGTCAGCGGGGCGCCATCGTCCTTGCCCACGTCGACTTCCACGTCCATCGACAGGCCCACGCGCAGCGGATGCTGCTTGAGGTCTTCGGGATCCAGCGTGATGCGCACGGGGACGCGCTGCACCACCTTGATCCAGTTGCCGGTGGCGTTCTGGGCGGGAAGCAGGGCGAAGGCGCTGCCCGTGCCGGCATCCAGCCCGGCGATGGTGCCGTGGTAGGTGACCGAGCTGCCGTACAGATCGGCCACCATCTTGACCGGCTGGCCGATGCGCATCTTGCGCAGCTGGCCTTCCTTGAAGTTGGCCTCGACCCAGACCTGATCGAGCGGCACGACGGTCATCAGGGCGGCGCCGGGGGCGACGCGCTGGCCGACCTGCGCGCTGCGGCGCGCGATCACGCCGCCTACGGGGGCGGGCAGCACGGTGCGCGACTGCGCAAGCCAGGCATTGCGCAGCTCGGCCGCCGCCTGGCGCACGTCAGGGTGATCGGCCACCGAGGTGCCTTGCGTCAGCGCCTGATTGGTCGCCAGCTTGGCCTGCGCGGCGGCCAGCGCCGCCTTGGCTTGCGCGACGCCGGACTGGGCGGACTTGAGCGCGACCTCGGCGTGCAGGATTTCCTCGCCGCTGACGCCGCCCGACTTGGCCAGCTGCTGGCGGCGCTTCACGTCGCTCTGCGCGCGGGTCAGTTCGGCCTGGGCGCGCAGGATGTCGGCATTGCGCAGGTCCACGTCGGCCGCCAGCGCATCGTTCTGCACGTAGTAGGTCTGCACCTGGCGCACGGTCTGCGCCAGCTTCGCTTGCGCCTGCTGCAGGGCGATGTCGGTGTCGGCGGGATCGAGGCGGACCAGCGGCTGGCCGGCGGTGACCGTTTCGGTGTCGTCGGCTTCGATGGCGACCACCGTGCCGGGCACTTGCGGCGTGATCTGCACCAGGTTGCCGTGCACGTAGGCATCGTCGGTGCTTTCGAAATGGGCGCCGAAGAGCGCCCACCAGATGCCGTAGGCAATGCCGGCAACGATGAAAACCCCGGTCGCCGTCAGCAGGAGGCGTTTACGGGCGGGATGGGTGGTGGGAGTGGCAGCGTTCATGACGTCTGAATCCGGGATCGTTCAATGAATGGAGGTCGGGGCAGGCTCGGCCTGCGGCGCGTAGCCGCCGCCCAAGGCGGTGGCGAGGTTGGCGTCGAGCTGATAGGCGCGGATGCGCAGGTCTGTGTCCAGGCGGGCCTGCGTCAGCACGCCGGTCTGGGCGATCAGCACGGTGATGTAGTTGCCCATGCCCGCCTTGTAGCGGTCGACGGCCAGGGCGTAGGCCGCCTCGATGGCCTCGCGCGCCTGCCGTTGCTGGGTCTTTTCCTGGTCCAGCAGGCGCAGGCCGTCCAGCGCGTCGGCGACCTGATGCGCGGCATCGAGCACGGTCTGGTTGTAGTCCGACACCGCCAGGTCCGCGTCGGCGCGGCGGCCCGCCAGATTGGCGTTGAGCTCGCCGCCGTGGAAGATGGGCAGCGTGATGGCCGGACCGATGCCGGCCATGCGGGCGTCGGCGCCCAGCAGGTTGCCGGTGCCAATCGCCTGAAAGCCGACGAACGCGGCCAGGTTCACATTGGGATAGAACTCGGCCTTGGCCGCATCGATGGCGTGGCGCGCCGCCTCGGCGCGCCAGCGGGCGGCCGTGACGTCGGGCCGGTGCCCGAGCAGGTCGAGCGGAACGCTGGCCGGAACGGCACCGGCGGGTGCCGTCAGCGACACTTGGACCAGCTCCTGTCCGCGCTGCGGATGTGGCTGCACCGCTGACCCCGGAGCGCGACC
>CBHWAL010000487.1:0-3706 GCA_966111495.1 uncultured Achromobacter sp.
CCTGCTGCCAATTCCAAACGGCATCGACGACGTGCTGTGGAATCCCGCGCGCGACCCTTACCTGCGTAGCCACCGCTATTCCGTCCGGGATCTGACCAACAAGATCCACTGCAAGGCCGCGTTGCAGCGGGAGTTCGGCCTGCGTCCGGATCCGGCCGCAACGCTGATGGGCATGGGCAATCGCCTGACTGAACAAAAGATGGCGGACGTTGCGGTGCATGCGCTGCCCGAGGCGCTGGACCGCCACCCCAACTTGCAGATCGCGATCCTGGGCCAGGGCGACCACCGGCTTGAAGAAGCGTTGCAGGACATCGCGCGTCGCTACCCGGGGCGCTGCGCCACCCACATTGGCTACGACGAGGGCATCGCCCACCGCCTGCACGCGGGTTCCGACATATTGCTGCACGCCAGCCGTTTCGAGCCCTTCGGCCTGACGCCGCTGTATGCCATGCGCTACGGCACGCTGCCGATCGGCTCGCGCGTCGGCGGGATGGCCGACACCATCCAGGATCCTGGTCCTCGCGCGCCGCTGTCGGCCATGTCGTCGGCCACCGGCCTGCTCTTTGAAGGCGACACGCCGCAGGCCATGAGCGCAGCTATCGAGCGCGCGATCGACCTGCGCGCCCACGGCATTCTGTGGCGATTGATGCAGCGCAACGCGATGAACACCGACTTCGGCTGGCGCGCCGCAGTCAGCCTGTACGCGAGCCTGTACCGGTCCCTGGTGGAACCCGACTACCGCGATGCGGCGCCCGCCCCTGCCTTGCAGCCGGCCAGCGTCTCCGCCGTCAACCGCCGCCCGCAGCGAACAGGTGGCGCCATGCCGGCCGCCATTTAAGGAGCCATACCGGTGCCCCATTCCACCGTCCCCGCGCCGTCCCGCGCCCCAGTACGTCTGTACCACGCCCGCCACGGCCTGCCGGACGGCGACGCCGCCATCGAGGCGCTGAGCAAACGGCTTGCGCAACGCGGCTTCAACGCCGTGCTGGTGCCGGCCCCCTGGCTGACGGGACCGCAGCCGGGATCGCTGGCCGCGCAGGATGCGGACACGGCGGTGTGGAACGGCCAGGAAACGCCGATCACCCAGTGGTACACGCAGGCCACCGCGCCATTGTCGGCGCACGGCCTGGCGCTCTTCGTGGACGTGATACTGGACCGCAGCGCCCGCGATGCCGTGGCGGCGACTGCCGAGCCGGGCTGGTACCGGTCACTGCATGAGGAGCCCGCGCGCGACCCGCGCTTGACGCAGGAAGAGCGCGGCGTTCTGCACCTGCCTGAAGGCCCCCTGCCCCCGGGATTTCTGGCGGCGTGGACCGAACGTCTGCTGGACTGGGCTCGCAGCGGGATCAAGGGACTCGTCTTCCAGGCGCCCCACCGCTTGCCCGCCGACGCGTGGCGCGAGCTGGGCGCCGCACTGCGCGCACAAAACCCCGACGTGCGGCTGCTGGCCTGGACGCCCGGCCTATCGCCCGCCGACCTGGCGGGCCTACGTGACGCGGCGTTCGACGCGGCGTTCTCGTCGCTGCCGTGGTGGGACTTCAAGTCCTCGTGGCTTGCCGAAGAGGATGCGCGGCTGCGTGCCATTGGCGACATCATCGCGGCCCCCCCGCAGTCCGGCGCGCTGCGGCCGTCGGAGGACGGCAGACGCGCCATCTGGAGCGCCGCCGTCACCGGCGATGGCCTGATGCTGACGGATGAGGACGAACGCCGCCTGCCCGATGTGGAAACGGTGAACGCGTGGTTCGCGGGACCGCGGTTGAAGGGACCGGTGTGCCTGCTGGGCGGACGCGATGGCAGTTGCACGGCACTGCTGCGCGACGCGGGCGACGGCGCAACGCTGGCGCTGGCGATCAACCCCTCGGCCACGCAGGATGCGGCGATGGACTGGGATGCGCTGGCGCCGATGCTGCCGCCGGCGGACCTCGTCCCGTTCACCCCGCCCACGGGACTGCAAGCGCAGGCCAGCAACCTCGCGGGCGGCGAATGCGCGATGCTGATGTTCCAGCCCACGCAACCGGTGCGCGACGCCGTGCGCCATCACCGGACCCGGGCCGACGATCTGGCCAGCCAGCGCGTCGCGCTGGAGAACATCAGCCCGGCGGTCGATGGCGGCGACTATCCGGTCAAGACCATTCCCCATGCGCGCATCGTCGTGCAGGCCGATATCTTCATGGACGGCCACGACCAACTGGCCGCCGAATTGCGCTGGCGCGCCAAGGACGAGACCCGCTGGCACACCGTGCCCATGACGCGCGGCCTGAACGACCGCTGGGAGGCCGCCTTCCGGCCCCGCCGCATTGGGGCACATGAATATGTCGTCGCGGCATGGTTTGACGCGTGGCATACGTTTTCGCACGACATCGAGGTCAAGCACCAGGCCGGCCGCGACCTGAGCCTGGAGATTCACGAGGGGCTGGCGCTGCTGCGCGACGCCCTGGCGCGGGCCGAGGCCGGATCGCCCGCGGGCGCCGAGCCAGTGCGCGAGGCGCTGGCCGCCTTCGCGGACGCCGATCTGGCCCACCCTGTTCCGCCGACGGCCGAGCAGGTCGCCGTGCTGCTCGATCCCGCGCTGGCGCACGCCATGCACGATCTGGACGACCACCCTTTTGAAGCCGTCACCGCCATCGCCTACCCGGTCTGGGTGGACCGCGTCCAGGCCTGCCATTCAAGCTGGTACGAGCTGTTTCCGCGGTCCCAGGCCGCCGAACCGGGTCGCCACGGCACCTTCGACGACGTGATCGCGCGGCTGCCCGACGTGCGCGAGATGGGGTTTGACGTGCTGTACATGCCGCCCATCCACCCGATCGGGCAGCGCAACCGCAAAGGCCGCAACAACAGCCTGCGCGCCGAGCCCGGCGACGTGGGCAGCCCCTACGCCATCGGCGCGCAAAGCGGCGGGCACGACGCGATCGAGCCCGCGCTGGGCACGCTGACTGACTTCCTGAATCTGGTGGACGCCGCCGCGCAGCACGGCATGGAGATCGCGCTGGACTTTGCCATCCAGTGCTCGCCCGACCACCCGTGGCTGGCCCAGCATCCGGACTGGTTTTCGTGGCGGCCGGACGGGTCGCTGCGCTACGCCGAGAATCCGCCGAAGAAGTATGAGGACATCGTCAACGTGTCCTTCTATGGCGGCCAGAACCGCCGCAGCCGCAAGCTGGGCCTGTGGCGCGCGCTGCGCGACGTGGTGCTGTTCTGGGCGAGCCATGGCGTGCGGATTTTCCGCGTCGACAACCCCCACACCAAACCGCTGCCGTTCTGGCAGTGGCTGATCTGCGAGGTCCACGCCAAGCACCCGGATGTGATCTTCTTGTCCGAGGCCTTCACGCGTCCGAAGATGATGTACCGCCTGGCGAAGATCGGCTTCACACAGTCGTACACCTACTTCACGTGGCGCAACGAGCGGGCCGAACTGGAGGCCTATCTGCAGGAGATCTCGTCGCCGCCCGCGGCCGATTTCTTCCGGCCGCATTTCTTTGTGAACACCCCGGACATCAACCCGTTCTTCCTGCAGACGTCGGGACGCCCGGGCTTCCTGATCCGCGCGGCGCTGGCGGCGCTGGGTTCGGGCCTGTGGGGCGTCTATAGCGGCTTCGAGCTTTGCGAAGGCGCGCCGCTGCCGGGCAAGGAAGAGTATCTGGACTCCGAGAAGTACGAACTGCGCCAGCGCGACTGGCACGCGCCGGGCAACATCCGCGCCGAGATC
>CBHWAL010000488.1:0-3704 GCA_966111495.1 uncultured Achromobacter sp.
CGACAGGACGGCCGATGATGATGGGCACGAAGAAGTAGGCCCAGAAGATGAACATCAGCAGCGGCAGGCCGCGCACCAGGTAGACCACGGCCGACGAGGGCCAGTAGAAGATCCGGTAGGGGCTGATGCGGCCCAGCGCCAGCAGCACGCCGCAGGGCAGCGCCAGCGCGAGGCTGATGGCCGCCAGACCCAGTGTGGCGGCGAGGCCCCCGATCGGGCCATGCGGATACTGGCCGATCAGAAGCAGCAGCCAATTGTCTTTGAGGATGTCCCACATGGTCAGCGCACTCCCAGCGGACGGTAGCGTCGTTGCAGCATCGCGCCGCCGCCCATGATCAGGAACGAGAGCACGAGATAGATCGCCGTCACCACCGCATAGGCCTCGAACGTACGAAACGTGTTGTTCTCGATCTCGCGCCCGGCCGCCGTCAGCTCGGTGACGCCGATGGCCATCGCCAGGCTGGTGTTCTTGAGCAGCAGCAAGGTCTGGTTCAGCAACGGCGGGATCGCAATGCGAAAGGCCTGCGGAAGCACCACTTTGCGCATGGTCTTCAGGAAACTCAGGCCCAACGCCCGCGCGGCCTCGACCTGCCCGGGCGGGATGCCGCGCACCGCGCTGCGCAGATCTTCACAGACGTAGGCGGACATCACCAGCCCGATCGCGATGCAGGAAAGAATGAATTCGCTGCCATGACTGTTGAGCCAGTCCGTGACAGGGGCAGGCAGCAGCGCGGGGACGCCGAAATACCAGAACATGATGTGCACCAGCATGGGCACGTTCCGGTGGAACGCGACATACGTCGCGATCAATCCATTGGCAACGGGCGAACCTGTCAGGCGGATCACCGCCAGCAGGCTGCCCACGAAGAACGCCAGAATCCAGGAAAGCCCGGCCAGCGCCAGGGTGGTGATCACCCCCCTGAGCAGCCAGTCCGGGTACTCTCCTTGAAAAATGGCGCCGAAGTCGAAGATGTAATGCATCGAACCAGGCTCCAGCGCGTGCAGCGCATCAACCCTTGATTTCTTCGATGCGGAAATCGCGCTTGATGTTGAACTGGGTGCCGGCGCCAAACCACTTGTCAAAGGTCTTGGTGGCCTGTCCGGACGCTTCCATGCCGTCCAGCACCTTGTTCACCTGATTCAGCATCGCCGTGTCGCCCTTGCGCACGCCGACACCCCACGGCTCGATGAACAGCGCGGGCTCCAGGATCTTGACCGGCACCGCGCTCGAGGCGGCCTGGTTCTGCAGCTTGACCAGCATCAGTTCCGAACCCACGAAGCCGCTCACCTTGCCCTGCTGCAACGCCAGGAACGCGCCGCTGGGATCCTTGAACGTGACGGGTTCTACGTTCGGGATGTTCTTTCGCGCGCCCTGCTCCGACGACGAACCGCGCACGGCGCTGACGCGCTTGCCGGCGAGGTCGGCGGGCGCCTTCAGATCCTTGTCCGATTCGCGCGACAGGATCTTCTGCGGGCTGACGAAATGCTGGTGCGAGTAATCGATCTGCTTGGCGCGCTCCGGCGTCCAGCCCAGATTGGCCGCCACCACGTCGACGCGGCCGGCGATCAGTTCAGGGATGCGCGCCTCGACGGCGATCAGCTTGAGCTCGAGCGGCACGCCCAGGCTGTCGGCCAGCGCCTGGCAGATGTCGACTTCGTAGCCGACGATGCCGCGGGTCTTGGGATCCTGGAAGCTGAACGGCTCGGCCGTGCCCATGGTGCCGCAAATGAATTTGCCGCGTGCCTTGATGTCCTGCAGCGTGTCGGCATTGGCGGCGGGGGCCAGCGTCGCGGCCAGGCCAACGAGGGCGACGAAGGAGGAGATGAACGTCTTCATGGAATTCCCTTGATATGTAGGTATGGATGCTGCGAAAAAGCCCGTTTCAGGCCAGGCGGGCGCACGCTTCGCGGATCCGGCGGCAACCCTCTTCGATGTTTTCCATCGACGTCGCGAAGCTCAGCCGCAGATACGGCGACAGGCCGTACGCCGTGCCGTCCAGGCAGGCCACGCCCGCCTCGTCCAGCAGGTACATCACAACGTCGAGATCGCTGTCCAGCTTGTGGCCGGCCGGCGTGGTCTTGCCCAGCAAGCCTTCGACGGAGGGATAGACGTAAAACGCGCCCTCCGGCACCGGGCAACGGATGCCAGGCACCGCGTTCAGCAGCGCCACGATTCGGTCGCGCCGATCATGGAACAACGCGTTGGCGTCATGAACGCACTGCTGGTCGGCAGTCAGCGCGACGCGCGCGGCCGACTGGCTGATTGCGCTGACGCAACTGGTGCTTTGCGAGATCAGCGTGGCCATTGCCTTGATCAGCGCCTTCGGGCCGCCCGCGTAACCCAGACGCCAGCCCGTCATCGCGTAGGCTTTCGAGACGCCGTTGATGGTCAGCGTGCGCGCGGCCAGCTCCGGGACCACTGCCGCGGGCGATACGTGTTGCGCGCCGCCATAGGACAGGTGTTCGTAGATCTCATCGGTCAGAAGCCAAACGTGCGGATGGCGGGCCAGCACCTGCGCCAACGCGCGCAACTCGTCCGCGCCGTACATGGCGCCGGTGGGGTTGCTGGGCGAGTTCAGCAGGACCCACTTCGTGCGCGGCGTGATGGCGCGCGCCAAGGCGGCCGGGGTCAGCTTGAAGCCGTCGGACTCGGGGCAGATCACCACGACCGGCGTG
The DNA here is from genome assembly GCA_966111495.1 of uncultured Achromobacter sp. Taxonomy (GTDB): domain Bacteria; phylum Pseudomonadota; class Gammaproteobacteria; order Burkholderiales; family Burkholderiaceae_B; genus Achromobacter. Next base: position 2,677 of record CBHWAL010000488.1, read on the forward strand.
CCGTCGTTGACCAGGACCATGTCGGGATAGGAGACCCAGTACGGCGCCGGAATGATCACCTCGTCGCCCGTCTGCACAGTGGCGGCCAGCGCGGTGAAGATCAGTTGCTTGGCGCCCACGCCGACGATGAGTTCGTCCGTACCGTATTCCAGCCCGTTCTCGCGCTGAAATTTGGCGCGCACGGCGTCGAGCAGCGGCTTGGCGCCGACGGATGCCGTATAGCGGATGTCGCCGCTGTTGAGCGCGTCGATGCCTGCCTGGACAATATGCCCCGGCGTGGGCAGGTCGGGCTCGCCCACCGTGAAGTCCACGATGTCTCGGCCTTGAGCGCGTAGTTGGTCGACCCGGCTCTTGGCCACCATGCTGGGCGACGGTTTGATGGCGCGGGTGCGTTCGGCCAGGAAATCCGCGGTGGCGGCGGTCATGCGAGCCCCCGCGCGGCAAACGCTGCCTGCATCCAGCTCTGGCTTTTCTCGCCGGTGGCGATTTCCGCCATGATGCGCGCTTCCTTGTCGGCATGCGCATGGGCCGCGGCAATCAGGGCCTCGGCGTCCGACGCCGCGAAGCTGACCAGCCCGTCCTCGTCGCCCACCAGGATGTCGCCCGGGTTGACGACTTGCCCCCCGATCGAAACCGGCACGTTGACCTCGCCGGGGCCGTCCTTGTAGGGGCCGCGGTGGATATGGCCGCGCGCATAGCAGGGGAAGCTGTCGGCCTCGAAGGCAGCAACGTCACGGATGGCGCCGTCAACCACGACGCCCGCGCAGCCATGGATCTGCAGATAGCGCTTCATGATCTCGCCTAGCACGGCATTGGACAGATCGCCGCCCGCATCGACAACCAGCACGTGGCCGGGCTGGATCTGCATCATGGCCTTGTAGATCAGCAGGTTGTCGCCGGGCCGTGTCTTGACCGTCAACGCGGTGCCGACCAGCTTGCCGCTTCCGTTGTAGCGGCGCAGTCCGCAGATGCCTTCGCGGCGTGCCAGGTTGTCGGGACTGATGCGCGGCGTGACCTCGGCGGCGAGA
>CBHWAL010000489.1:0-3700 GCA_966111495.1 uncultured Achromobacter sp.
CAGGCCATGCAGGTAAACCGTCTTTGCGCCCAGCCAGGCCAGCAGCTGCAAAGCCGTGTAAGCCACCGTCCCGCCGCCGAACAGGCCGCGGGCGGCATTCAGGCTGAAACCGTGCGCGTGCATCGGGTGATGCGCATCGAACAGCACCAGTTCCTCGTCAGTGCGCAGTTGCGCCTCAAGCGCCTGCGGTAGCGCGCGCGGCCGCTGCGCGCGCTGGTGCACTTCCTCGAACAGCGCGATGCGGCAGCGCACCGCCAGGTCGTCGAACAGCAGCGCAATCCATCGGTACACCTCGGGCGTCACGAACAGGATCAGGTCCTGCGCCAGCACCTCGGCCACCAGGTCGCGGCGCTTCTTCACGAACCCTGCGTCCAGCATGGCGTAGTAATCGAACCGCAGCGCCGGATGCCGGGCGCGCAGGGCGATCGAGCCATTCACGCCCATTACCGATCGCATCCGGCATTGGGCGTAATCAATCTGCGCGACGGAGGGGCCGCTGAGGATCAGGTGTGCATCGCCGCCAATGCCTCGTGGCAATGCATCCAGCGGGAGGGTCGCCGGACCCCGCACGCCATGCACATCGCAACCGGTCAGCCGCTCCGGGCCGTCGCGGCGAACGGTCACGAAGGGCCAAAGCGTTTCGTTGTGACGGTCCGCCCTGGACCGCGTATAGCGATACAAGTAGCGCAGCCCCTTTGTCACGGGGCGCGAGCGCAGCAAGCGGGGGACGAGCGCAAGACGGTGCATGATGGTTGCGCGAGTACCGCGGCGTAGCCTTACAACGGCCTGATTCTACGCAGCGCCCCCTGCAAAAGCGCGAGGGGATTATGTGAGATGTAACCCTTTGAAGATTCGGTTAATCCGCCCCCAAATATGCGCGAGGCGGCGTCCGCTGCGGCCCCTTCTTCCACGCGATGGAAAAAACCCAATTCCCCCGCGAGGATGCCTGACCGGCACGTCGGCCGGCCTCGTGCCGATGGCGTCCCCCAGACGGACGAGGCATCCGCGGCCGATTACGTTTTGCGCCAAAGAAGTCGTCGTCTGATATCGTTCCGGCATCCTTCCCCGCTTTCCATGTCCCCTCCATGAGCGCCATCCGCCCCGACCACCCCGACCTGCAGGACGCCATCGCGGATGCCATCAGCACCGCCACGCGGGGCGCCGGCCGCGTCAACATCCTGGTCGCCGGCAAGACGGGCGTGGGCAAGAGCACGCTGCTCAACGCCGTGTTCCGCGGCGATCTGGCCCGGACGGGCGCGGGCAAGCCCGTCACCCAGACCACCCAGGAATTCACCCGGCCCGGCCATCCGCTCACGATCATCGACACGCGCGGCCTGGAAGTCGGCGACTACGAGCGATCGCGCGCGCAGCTTGCCGAACTTATCCAGGAACGCTCGGCGTCGGACGATCAGGACCGGCATCTGCACGTGGCGTGGCTGTGCATCCAGGACAGCAGCCATCGCGTCGAAGACGCGGAAATCGAGCTATGCGACATGCTGGACAAGGCCGGCATCCCGGTCGTTACGGTGCTGACCAAGGCACGCAAGAACAGTCCTTTCGTGGAAGACGCCCGCAAGCTGTTGCCGCGCGCCCGGCAGGTCGTGGCGGTGCGCGCGCTGCCCGAATGGATCGAAGAGCTGGACGCCGAATTGCCGCCCATGGGGCTGGACCGCCTGATCGAAGTGACGGCCGAACACGTGCCCGAGGCGCAGCAGCGCGCCTACGCCAACGCGCTTTCCACCCGCAACAAGAAAGCCCTGGAAGTAAAAAAAAAGCGGGCTGAGATCGAGGTGAACGTGGCCGCCGGTCTGGCCGCCTCGGCCGCCGCCGCGCCCATTCCGTTCTCCGACGCCTTTGCGCTCGTGCCGATCCAGGTCGGCATGATCGCCAAGATCGGCATCACCTTCGGCATGGAACTGAACACCACCGCGATCACCACGCTGGTGACGTCCACGCTGGGCGCGTCTGCCGCCACGCTCATCGGCCGTTCGGTCGTCTCGGGCATGCTGAAGTTCATCCCGGGCGCGGGCAGCGCCGTCGGCGGCACCATTGCCGCCACCACCGCTGGCGCCATCACCAAGCTGCTGGGCAATGCCTACATCGCGGTGCTGCACGACTTCTGCCTGAAGAATCCGGGCAAGGACATCGATGTCGCGATGATCGCGCAGGCGCTCAAGCAACGCGTCAAATTTTGATCGCGGGTCGATGCAATTTATTGAGTTTGTGCGACACGATTCGATAGATTGGTCTTTTTCGTGACAGTAAGGTAAATATTGCCGGCTTCACGACGTAAATCCGTATAACCCCTAGTTCTTCAGGGCACATCCGCGCAGGCGCGTTGTCCCAACGCGGCCGGCGCGCGAGCCCGCCGCATCCAATGATCCTCGCCAATTCCGACGTCATGTACCGCCACCTGGTGCAAGGCGTCGTCGACTACGCCATCTACATGCTCAATCCGGATGGCAGCGTCGCCAACTGGAACGCTGGCGCGCAGCGCGCCAAGGGCTACACCGCCCCCGAAATTGTTGGCCGGCACTTTTCCTGCTTCTACACCGAGGAAGACCAGGCGCGTGGCGTGCCCCAGCGCGGCCTGGCCACCGCGCGCGAAACCGGCAAATTCGAAGCCGAAGGCTGGCGCGTGCGCAAGGACGGCTCGCTGTTCTGGGCGCACGTCGTCATCGACGCGATCCACGACGATAAGGGCGCGCTGATCGGCTTTGCCAAGGTCACGCGCGACAACACCGAACGCCGCGAACGCGAGCAGCAGTTGTTGAAGGCCAAGCAATTGGTCGAGCACTACAACAGCGAGCTCACGTCCATGTCGACCTTTCTGCAGGCGGTGGTGTCGCACATTCCGTCTTGCGTGCTGGTGCTGGATGCCGTGTCGCGCAAGTTCCTGCTGGCCAACCGGCAGGGCGAGGAAACCTTTGGCGGCAAGCCGGGCGGCCTGGAGGGCAAGACCGCGCAGGAATGCCTGCCCGACCTGGTGTGCGCGTTCTTCGACCGGCTGACCAACGACGCGCTGCGCTCGGACGGCGCCATGCGCGAAGAGGAAGAGGAACTGGCCACCGCGCGCGGCCCGCGCACGCTGCATACCAAAACGCTGGCGTTTCACAGCAACGACCCGCGTTCACGCTACGTGCTGCTGATCGCGGACGACGTCACGGATGAGAATGCCGCCCATGCGCAGGTGCGCTACATGGCGCACCACGACACGCTGACGGGCATGCCCAATCGCCGCCTGTTCCGCGACCGGCTGCTGAGCGCGCTGGGCGCAAGCCGGGACCGCTCGACCGCGGTGCTGTGCCTGGACGTGGACAACTTCAAGTGCGTGAACGACACGCTGGGCCATCAGTCCGGCGACGAACTGCTGCGCCTGCTGGCCAAGCGCCTGCCCAAGCACCTGCGCGAACAGGACACGCTGGCGCGGCTGGGCGGCGATGAATTCGCTGTCGTGCTGCCGAACATCGCCGAACAGGACGACGTGCGCAAGCTGGCCGAGCGCCTGATCGAGGCGGTGCGCCAACCCTTCGAGATCGCCGGGCACACCGTGCCCGTCAGCGTGAGCATCGGCATCGCCATATCCGAATCACAGTCGCTGTCGGCGGACCACCTGCTGCGCTACGCCGACATGGCGCTGTACGAAGCCAAGCGCAATGGCCGCAACTGCCTGGCCTTCTTTGAGCCGGAAATGGAAGCC
>CBHWAL010000490.1:0-3680 GCA_966111495.1 uncultured Achromobacter sp.
GCTGAACGTGCTGTTCGGCACGATGCCGCTGCTGATTCTGTGCACGGTGGTCCATTTCTACACCAGTGCGCATCTGACGGCGGCCACCGCGTTGAACGCCCTGGACCCCGAGTTCGAAGCCGCTTCGGCGTCGTTGAAGGTGCCGCGCATGACGACGTTTCTGCGCGTGACGCTGCCCATGTGCCTGCCCGCCGCGCTGGACGTTGCCCGCTATTTGTTTGTCTCCGCCATGACGACCGTGTCGGCCGTGGTGTTCCTGTACAGCCCGTCCACGGTGCTGGCCGCCGTCGCCGTGCTCAACATGGATGACGCGGGCTTCATCGGCCCGGCCGCCGCCATGTGCACGGTCATCATGGCCAGCTCAGCCGTCGCCGCGCTGGTCCTGCACCTGGCGAGCCGCGCCCTGGTGGCGCGCACCCAGGCCTGGCGGCGACCGGCGTCCCGTTGACCGAACATTTTTCCAGGATGACTTCCATGACTGTTCAACCTTTGCCCGTCCGCCTCGAGGCGGTGATATTCGATTGGGCCGGCACGCTGGTCGACTTCGGATCCTTCGCGCCCACCAAGGTGTTCGTGGATGCGTTCTCGCAGTTCGGCATGGACGTGTCGCTCAAGGAAGCACGCGGCCCGATGGGCATGGGCAAGTGGGACCACATCCGCACGCTGTGCGACCAGCCCGCCATTGCCGACCAGTACCAGGCACGGTTCGGCCGCCTGCCCACCGACGACGACGTGACCGCCATCTACGAGCGCTTCCTGCCCATGCAGTTGGAGAAGGTGGCGCAGTATTCGGCGGCCATCCCAGGCGCCGCCGCCGTGATGCGCCTCTTGCGCGCGCGCGGCCTGAAGATCGGGTCGTGCTCCGGCTATCCCGCCAGCGTGATGGGCCGCGTCGTCGAACGCGCTGCCACTGAGGACCTGACGCCCGACTGCATCGTCGCCAGCGACGAGGTGCCGCGCGCGCGTCCCGCTCCCGCCATGGCCTTGAAGAATGTGGTGGAGCTTGGCCTGTCCGACGTGGCCGGCTGCATCAAGGTCGACGACACCGCGCCTGGCATCGAAGAGGGTCGCCGCGCGGGCATGTGGACCGTGGGGTTGCTGCTGTCCGGCAATGCCGCGGGCCTGACGCTGGACGAATACCTGGGCCTTTCCGGCACCGCTCGCGACGCGGCGCGCCATGCCGCCCGCGACGAGCTGAATCCGGCCGGCCCCCATTACCTGATCGACACGGTGGCCGACCTGCCGGCCGTGGTCGACGACATTGAAGCCCGTCTGGCCCGAGGCGAACGCCCCTGACCTAGACGCCTGCCGCCCGGCGCTCCGGGCCACCCCTACACCTTTGACTCACCGCGATCCGCAGCCGGCACCCGCCGGCCGTGGGGACCTCGTTCATCCTGTTTTTCGCTCACTCACGGAGTTGTTCATGAATCGCTACAAGCTGCTTGCACTGGCCGCCGCCCTGACCGGCGTGATGGGCGCCGCCTCGGCCGAGACCACGCTGACCGTCTACACGGCGCTGGAAGCCGACCAGATCAAGGCCTATCAGGCTGCCTTCGAAAAGGCCAACCCCGACATCAAGATCCAGTGGGTGCGCGACTCCACGGGCATCATTGCCGCCAAGCTGCTGGCCGAGAAGAACAACCCCAAGGCCGACGTGATCTGGGGCCTGGCCGGCACCGCGCTGGGCCTGATGGACAAGGAAGGCATGCTGCAGCCCTACGCCCCGAAGGGCCTGGACCAGATCGCCGCCAACATGCGCGACGCCAAGGCCGAGCCCGCATGGGTCGGCATGGATGGCTTCGCCGCCGCCATCTGCTTCAACACGATCGAAGCCGAAAAGCAGAAGCTGCCCAAGCCGACGTCGTGGCAGGACCTGACCAAGCCGGTCTATGCCGGCAAGATCGTCATGCCGAACCCGGCCTCGTCCGGCACGGGCTTCCTGGATGTCAGCGCCTGGCTGCAGATCTTCGGTGAAGAAAAGGGCTGGGCCTACATGGATGCTCTGCACAAGAACATCGGCTCGTACACGCACTCGGGCTCCAAGCCGTGCAACATGGCCGCCGCCGGCGAATTCCCGATCGGCGTCTCGTTCGACTACCGCGCCGCCAAGCTGAAGGCCGACGGTGCGCCGGTCGAAGCCGTGTTCCCGTCGGAAGGCCTGGGCTGGGAAGTGGAAGCCACCGCCATCATGAAGGGCACCAAGAACCTCGAGGCCGCCCGCAAGCTGGCCGACTTCTCGGCAAGCCGCGAAGCCAACGAGCTGTACAAGGCCAACTTCGCGGTGCTGGCGATTCCGTCGATCGCGACCGCCAATCCGAACCTGCCGGCCGATCTGACCTCGCGCATGATCAAGAACGATTTCACGTGGGCCGCGACGAACCGCGACCGCATCATCGCCGAGTGGACCCGTCGCTACGACGGCAAGTCCGAGCCGAAGAAGAAGTAGTTCCTGACCCATCGCGGCGGCAGCGCGCCGCCGCGCATCGGGAGGCCCGCGGCGGCCTCCCAGACATCCTCTCGCAGCATTTCAAAAATGAAGACTTACGACGTAATCGTGGTGGGCGCGGGCATGCTGGGCATCGCGCATGCCTGGGCGGCCGCCAAGCGCGGCCTGTCCGTGGCGGTGATCGAGCGCAGCCGCCAGGCGCACGGCGCGACGATCCGCAATTTTGGCCAGGTCATCGTGACGGGCCAGGCGCCCGGCACGATGCTGTCGCACGCGCAGCAGTCCCGCGAGCTGTGGCTCGACCTGGCGGACAAGGCGGCTTTTCATGTGCGCGCCAATGGCGCCCTGGTGCTGGCCCGCAACGCCGACGAGGCAGACGTGCTGCGGGAATTCGCGGACACGCGGATGCGGCAGGAAGGCTACCGCGCGGACCTGCTGTCCGCGCGTGAGGTGGCGGGGCTGTACGGCGGCCAGCTTGCGCATCACTGCTTGGCGCTGCGCGGCCACGATGACCTGCAGATCTATTCACGCGAGGCGCTGCCGGCCATCACGCACTATCTGCAGTCCGCGCTGGGCGTCGACTTCATCACCGGCACTCTGGCGCGCGCCGTGGAGAACGGCGAGGTCGGCACGTCGGCGGGCGACTTCACGGCGTCGCATGTGTTCGTGTGCCCGGGCCACGATTACCTGACGCTGCTGCCCGAGCAATTCGCGCCGCTGAATCTGGAGGTCACGCGCCTGCAGATGCTGCGTGCAGTGTTCGATGGCCCGGCCATCGCGCTGGACCGGCCGCTGCTCACGGGCCTGTCCTGCGTGCACTACGGCGCGTTCTCGGATCTGCCGACGGCGCAGACGTTGCGCGGCGTGATTTACGCGCGCACGCCGATGCTGCTGGAAAACGGCATCCATCTGCTGATCAGCCCCACGCCATATGGCGAGCTGATCATCGGCGACTCGCACCAGTACGGGCAGGACGCGCTGCCGTTCAACGACGAAGCCGTCGACAACGCCATGCTGGACCTTGCCTCGCAGGCGCTGGGCGCGCGGCTTCGCGTGGTCGAGCGGTGGCAGGGCGTCTATGGCGCGCACGGACCGGCGCCGTTTTCCGTGATGCCGGTGGACGCGGCGACCACGGTGGCGGTCATGCACTCTGGTGTGGGCATGACGGTGGGATTGGCGATCGGTGAGCGGACGGTGGCTGGCGTTACTGAACGCTGAACCCGGAAGCTGAACC
>CBHWAL010000491.1:0-3678 GCA_966111495.1 uncultured Achromobacter sp.
GCTTGAGCTCGTAGTTGAACTCTTCCAGGAAGGCGGGATCGACCCGGTAACGGTCGTAGGACGCCCGCAGCTCGTCGAGCGCGTGCATCAGCGTTTCCGCCACGAAAACACCGCCATAAGGCCCGAAATGGCCCTTGGCATCCGGAAAGTCGTAAGGTTTCACCAAAGCATCTCCCCCGGGATCGCGGCAGGCCACTGCCGGCCGCAAATCCGGTTTGCAACCCGTCATTTTACCTGACGCGGACGGCACCGGCGTGCCGCCCGCCCCCGGGCGCCCCGCCGGTCAGAGGGACTGGCCCATGCGGCGCAGGAAGGTTTCGCATGCGGCGAGCTGGTCCAGAGCCACGTATTCGTCGGGCTTGTGGGCCTGTTCGATATGGCCGGGGCCGCAGACCACCGTGGGGATGCCGATGCCCTGGAACAGCCCGGCTTCGGTGCCGTAGGCGACCTTGCGCGTGGCGCGGTCTTCGGTCAGGGCGCGCACGAGCTGGGTGATGGCGGCTTCTTCGGAGGCCTCCAGGGCGGGCGCGGCGGCGCCGGTCTCGATTTCGATGGTGGCGCCGTCGAATTCGGCCTTCATCTTCGGCAGCAGTTCTTCACGCACGTATTTTTCGACTTCGGCCTGGATGTCGTCGGGACGCATGCCCGGCAGGTTACGGAATTCGTAGGTGAATTCGCACAGCTCGGGGATGGTGTTGACCGCGATGCCGCCCCGGATCTGGTTGGTGGTCATCGTGGAGAACGGGACGTCGTAGAACTGGTCGTAGGGACCATTGGCCTTGAAGCTGTCGGCCAGGTCGCGGATGCGGCAGATCAGACGGGCGGCGTATTCAATGGCGTTGCAGCCGCGCGGCGTGAGCGACGAGTGGGCCGCCTTGCCGTGCACCTTGCAGCGAAAGAGATTGATCCCCTTGTGGGCCACCACCACCTGCATGCCGGTGGGTTCGCCCACCACGCAGCCCTCGGGACGGATGCCGCGTTCGTGCAGATCAGCCAGCATGTACGGCGCGCCCGCGCAGCCGACTTCCTCGTCGTAGGAGAACGCCAGGTGGATGGGCTTCTTGCGGGGCATGGCCATGAATTCGGGGACCAGCGCCAACGATCCGGCGATGAAGCCCTTCATGTCGCAGGCGCCGCGGCCATAGAGCAGGCCGTCTTTTTCGATGAGTTTGAACGGGTCCGAGCTCCAGTCCTGGCCGTCCACCGGCACCACGTCAGTGTGGCCCGACAGGACGATGCCGCCCTGCTGGTTGCCGTCTTGTGCGGGCAGCGTGGCAAACAGGTTGGCCTTGGTGCGCTCGGGGTTGTGCGCCAGCCATGCCTCGACGCCCTGGCCCTTGAGCCAGTCACGGACGGTTTCGATCAGGGCAAGATTGGAATTGCGGCTGGTGGTGTCAAAGCCAACCAGCGTTTCCAGCCAGGTGCGCGCGTTCATGTCACTACTCTCGTGGGGAAAAGACGCAGTGTAAAGCCAGGCAGGGGCGGCGTGTCGGACGGGCATGCCGCGACCGTGATTCAGACGGCTGGCCGGACGCCCAGTCCGGCAAAGCGCCTAGAATGTCGCCCGGAAATTAAAAGCCCCCAAGGAGATCCCGTGCAGCACAAAGCAGTCCCCACACGCAACATCGTGGCAGCGGTAATCGGCAACGCGCTCGAATGGTATGACTTCCTGGTGTTCGCGTTCATGACGCCGATCATCGCCAAACTGTTCTTTCCCACCGACCCCAGCGTCCCCGGCAGTGAACTGAACGCCATCCTCATGACCACCGCCATCTTCGGCGTGGGTTTCTTCATGCGCCCGGTGGGCGGCATCATCCTGGGCCTGTACGGCGACCGCAAGGGCCGCAAAGCCGCCATGGTGCTGGTGACCTCGCTGATGGCCGTGTCCATCGCGCTGATCACCGTCGCGCCGACGTACCACGCGGCCGGCATCCTGGCCCCGATCTTCATCCTGATCGCGCGCCTCTTGCAAGGCTTCTCGGCGGGCGGCGAGTTCGGCACGTCGACGGCGCTGCTGATCGAAATGGCGCCCAACGGCAAGCGCGGCTTCTACGGCTCGTGGCAGATGGCGGGCCAGATGCTGGCCCTGTTGATCGGCGCGGCCTGCGGCACGCTCATCACCGAGTTCTTCACTGAGCAGCAAATTGCCGACTGGGCATGGCGCCTGCCGTTCGCCTTCGGCCTGGTGATTGTGCCGATCGCCATCTATATCCGCCGCAACGTCGACGAAACGGACGCCTTCAAGCAGATGAAGGAAGCCGACCGCCAGGCCGCCGAACGCGGCGAGGTCAAGCGCCTGTCGCTAGGCCAGATGCTGCGCACCCACACGCGCGAGACGCTGATTGGCGTGGGCCTTGTGGTGACGGCCACGGTGTCGATCTACATCACCTTCACGTACCTGGTCACGTATTCGACCAAGGTCCTGATGCTGCCGCTGAACCATACCTTCCTGGTGCAGATGGCCGGCGCGGCGCTGATGGTGGTGCTGACCCCGTTCATGGGCGCCTGGTCCGACCGCGTCGGCCGCCGCCCCCTGGTGATCGGCTCCTTGATCGGCTACCTGATCGTGCTGTACCCGCTGTATTTCTGGCTCTCGGACGCGCCGTCGATCGGCCGCCTGCTGACCGTGCAGATCGTGGTCTGCATTTTCGTGTCGGCGTTCTTCGGCGTGTTCAGCACGGTGATGGCCGAGCTGTTCCCGGCGCGCGTGCGCTCGGTGGGCCTGTCGCTGGCCTATAACGTGGCCGTGATGATCTTCGGCGGGTTCGCGCAGTTCATCGTGACCTGGCTGATCAAGACCACGGGCTCGCCCATGGCGCCCGCGTACTACGTGATGTTTGGCGTTGCGCTGGGCCTGATTGCCGCGTTCTTCATGCGCGATCGTGCGCATGAAGAGCTGGAGTACTAAGGCCTGAACCGCCTCCGCACTGCCGCCTGGCCCTGACGCCAGCGGCGGCTGCGGCGGGGGATTGATCCGGCAGCGGTTCTCGATGCCGGCGGCTGGGCCGCGCGGCGCCATGCCGCCCCCACACCCAGCCCATCCGCCCCGGCCGCCAGCCCGCCGGCCCGCCAATCACCCCCCCGCACTTCCACCGTGAACACCATGTGGGCCAGCGACTGCTTGCTCTGCGTGTTCACGCCCACTACGTTCAGGCGCAGGCGCGCAAACACTTCCGACAGGTCGCGCAAGAGGCCCGAGCGGTCGTGCGCGCGCACGCTGATATCCACCGGATAGAAGGTGTCGGCCGTTTCGCCCCACGCCACCTCGATGACGCGCTCGGGCTCGCGCGCGGCAAGCGCCAGGTAGCTGTGGCAGTCGCGGCGGTGGATGGACACGCCGCGCCCCCGCGTCACGAAACCGGAGATCGCATCCGGCGGCGCCGGGCGGCAGCAACGAGCCAGCTGCGTCAGCAGCGACCCCACCCCCACCACCAGCACGCCGCTCTTGCCGCTTTTCTCGGCGCTGCCGGCGCTGGCGTGCCGCAGAGCCGCCGGCGTGGGCTCGACCGCGGGCGCCGGCTGCTGGAACACCGCGTCGATCTGGCGCAAACTGAATTCTTCCTTGGCCGCGGCAACGTAAAGGTCGTCGGCGCGCGCAAAGCCCAGGTTCTGGGCCAGCTGGTCCAGATTGATGGCCGTCTTGCCCAGGCGCTGCAGTTCCTTTTCGACGAGGGCCTG
>CBHWAL010000492.1:0-3666 GCA_966111495.1 uncultured Achromobacter sp.
CAACAACAACATGTTGTATTTGCCCCTGGACAAGATCATGCATCTGGCGGCTCAGGACGCAGGCAAGTCGAACATCGGCAGCTCCGGCTCCCCGGTGACCAACCCGCCTGTCCAGCAGCCCTCGCGCGGTACGGCCGCGCCGGTGCCGCAGCCTTCCGGCAGCAGCAATAGCAACACGCTGCCTCGCGACCGTATGTCGCGCTAATCCGGAGGAGTCCTGAACATGAATCGTCTTATGCCCATCCTGGTCGGCCTGCTCATCGTGCTGGCCCTCCTTTCCTCCAGCGTTTTCGTGGTGCGCGAGCGCGACTATGCCTTGGTGTTCTCGCTGGGTGAAGTCCGCCGCGTCATCAGCGATCCGGGCCTGTATTTCAAGGTTCCGCCGCCTTTCCAGAACGTCGTCACGCTCGACAAGCGCATTCTGACCATCGAAACCAACGAAGCCGAGCGCATCCAGACTTCCGAAAAGAAGAACCTGCTGATCGACTCCTACGTCAAGTGGCGCATTGCGGATCCCCGCCTGTTCTACGTGACGTTCGGCGGCAACGAGCGCGCGGCGCAAGAACGCCTGCAAGCTCAGATCCGCGACGCCCTGAACGCATCGGTCAACGTGCGTACGGTGCGGGACGTGGTCTCCACCGAACGCGACAAGATCATGACGGAAATCCTGACCAACGTCGCCAAGCGGGCTGAGCCTTTGGGCGTGCAGATCGTTGACGTGCGTCTGCGCCGTATCGAGTTCGCGCCGGAAATTTCCGAGTCGGTGTACCGCCGCATGGAAGCCGAGCGTACCCGCGTCGCAAACGAGCTGCGCTCCATCGGCGCCGCCGAAGGCGAGAAGATCCGCGCCGAAGCCGACCGCCAACGCGAGGTCATCGTGGCCCAGGCATATGCCAAGGCTCAGGGCGTCATGGGTGAGGGCGATGCTGCCGCGGCGGCCATCTACGCCCAGGCCTACGGCAAGAACCCGGACTTCTACACGTACTACAAGAGCCTGGAAGCCTATCGCGCCTCGTTCTCGAAGCCGGGCGACGTGCTGGTCGTGGACCCGAGCTCCACCTTCTTCCAGTTCATGAAGGATCCGGCGGGCGCCGCCCTGGCGCCGGTCACCGTGCCTGCCAAATGATCCACCGCGGCTAGCACGAACGAAAAGCCTCTCGGGTTTCCGAGGGGCTTTTCTGCTTCTGGCGGGACGATTCCTGCCCGGTATCGGGGACGCGGCCGGGCCGCCCGGCACGCCTGTGCCGCGGGTGGCGCTCGCCGCTGAACCATGTACAATACCGCGTAAGCTAGAAAACATTCCGCAGCGGCTGAGCGGGCTTACGCCCCTCAGCCGCTTTTCGTTTGGGCGACGCCCATGCATCACTTGGCGTTATTCAGGTAAACACATTCATGGGTAACTGGCTGCTGCCCGAAAGCCTTGCCGACGTACTTCCGGCAGAGGCTCGGCGCATCGAGGAACTGCGCCGCGAACTTCTCGATCTCTACCGTACATACGGGTTCGAGCTGGTCGCGCCGCCCCTGGTCGAGTACATCGATTCATTGCTGTCGGGCACCGGCAGCGATCTGGATCTGCGCACCTGCAAGCTGATCGACCAGCTTTCGGGCCGCACGCTTGGCGTGCGCGCGGACATGACTCCCCAGGTCACGCGTATCGACGCGCACTTGCTCAATCGCGCTGGCGTTACTCGCCTGTGTTACTGCGGCAATGTGCTGCATGCGCGTCCCTCGGACCTGCTGTCCAGCCGCGAACTGCTGCAGATCGGCGCTGAAATCTACGGCCATGCCGGATTCGAAGCCGACCTCGAAATCATCCAGCTCGTGCTGGAAACGGTGGCAATCGCTGGCGTTCGCAATCCGCGTCTGGATCTCTGTCACCCCGGCGTGCTGCGCGCCATCCTGAAATCGGACTCGGCGGCGGCTGAGCTGGCGCAGGACGCCATCCGGCTGATGCGCGACAAAGATGTCCCTGGGCTGGGCGAGCTGGCGGCGCGCGCGCCCGGCATTCGTCCGGAAACGCTGAAGGCGCTGCAGTTGCTGCCCACGTTGTACGGCGGTCCGGACGTGCTGAAGATCGCCCGCCGCGACCTGCCGGCGCTGCCGGGCATCGCCCAGGCGCTCGACGCCCTGCAGGCGGTGGTCGACGCCATGCCCAACGTGTCGTTCAGCGTGGACCTGGCCGATGTCGGTGGTTACGCTTACCACTCGGGCGTCAAGTTTGCGCTGTACGCCGAGGGCTGGCACGACGCATTGGTCAGTGGTGGCCGCTACGACGACGTCAGCCACGCATTTGGCCGGGCGCGTCCGGCGACGGGCTTCAGTCTTGATTTACGCAAGCTGGCGGCGGGACTGCCGCCGGCGGAAAGGGCGCGAGCGGTTCGCGCGCCCTGGGGGCAGGCCCCCGCTCTGACCGAGGCGGTTCGCCGCTTGCGCCGGTCAGGGGAAATCGTCGTTCAGGTATTGCCCGGTCACGAGCAGGATCAGGACGAATTCGTTTGCGATCGCGAGCTGGCGCTGCAGGATGGCGTCTGGACGGTCAAAACGCTGTGACTAACTCCCTCTCGGAAACGAGGGGGCCGCGGGGAGATTTCCGGATTTCCCGAGAAACTCGAAATTGATTCGTATCATGAGCAAGAACGTAGTCGTAATCGGCACTCAATGGGGTGACGAGGGCAAGGGCAAGATCGTCGACTGGCTGGCGGAATCCGTCCAGGGCGTGGTCCGCTTCCAAGGCGGTCACAATGCCGGCCATACGCTGTGGATCAATGGCAAGAAGACGATTCTTCGCCTGATCCCGTCGGGCATCATGCACCCCGGTGTCACCTGCTTCATCGGCAATGGCGTCGTGCTGTCCCCGGAGGCCCTGCTCAAGGAAATCGAAGAGCTGGAAGCCGCCGGCCTGGACGTGCGCTCGCGCCTGCAGATCTCCGAGATCTGCCCGCTGATCCTTCCGTACCACGTTGCCATCGACAAGGCGCGCGAAGCGCGCAAGGGCGAGGGCAAGATCGGCACGACGGGCCGCGGCATCGGCCCGGCCTACGAAGACAAGGTCGCCCGCCGCGCCCTGCGCGTGCAAGACCTCTTCAATCCCGCGCTGTTCGACGAAAAGCTCGCCGAAGTGCTGGATTACCACAACTTCGTGCTGACCAAGTACCTGGGCGCTGAAGCCGTCTCGGCCAACGAAGTGCGCGATCAGGCCATGGCGCTCGCGCCGGCCATCGCCCCGATGGTCAAGGATGTCTCCAGCAACCTGTACGCCATGCAGCAGGAAGGCAAGCGCATCCTGTTCGAAGGTGCGCAAGGCGCGCTGCTGGACGTCGATCACGGCACGTACCCCTTCGTCACCAGCAGCAACTGCGTGGCGGGTGCGGCCTCGGCTGGCGCCGGCGTCGGTCCCCAGCAACTGGATTACGTCCTGGGCATCACCAAGGCGTACACCACGCGCGTCGGCTCGGGTCCGTTCCCGACGGAACTGGTCGACGAGATCGGCACGCGCCTGGCCACCATCGGCAAGGAATTCGGTTCGGTCACGGGCCGTCCGCGCCGCTGCGGCTGGTTCGACGGCGCGGCGCTGAAGCGCTCGGTCCGCCTGAACGGCATTTCCGGCCTGTGCATCACCAAGCTGGACGTGCTGGACGGCCTGGAAACGATCCAGTTGGGCGTCGG
>CBHWAL010000493.1:0-3640 GCA_966111495.1 uncultured Achromobacter sp.
TCGGGCAAGATCGCGTTCGAATCCGTGCCGTCCAAGACGTTCTTCAGTTTCCTGCTGGCCAACACCAAGGAAGGTTTCTTTGCCGATCCGATCTACGGCGGCAACAAGAACATGGTGGGCTGGAAGATGGTGGGCTTTCCCGGCGCGCGCGCCGATTTCATGGATTGGGTCGACCAGCCCAACGTGAAGTACCCCTATGGCCCCGTGTCGATCTCTGGGGAGAAGGGTTAAATCATGGCGATCAAGAAAGACAAAGTTGATGCGGTGCTGGTTGGGTTCGGCTGGACCGGCGCGATCCTGGGTCAGGAACTGACCGATGCGGGCCTGCAGGTGCTGGCGCTGGAGCGCGGCGGCATGCAGGACACGCCCAAGGACGCCGAGTACCCCAAGGTGATCGACGAGCTGAAGTATTCGGTGCGCGGTTATCTGTTCCAGGACCTGTCCAAGGAAACCGTGACGATCCGCCACGGCGTGGACGACGTGGCCGTGCCGTATCGCCAGAATGGCTCGTTCCTGTTGGGTACGGGCGTGGGCGGCGCGGGCTTTCACTGGAACGGCATGCACTACCGCGTGCTGCCCGAAGAGCTGGAACTGCGCACGCGTTATGAGACGCGCTATGGCAAGAAGTTCATTCCGGAAGGCATGACCATCCAGGACTTCGGCGTGACCTACGACGAGCTGGAACCGTACTTCTCGAAGTTCGAATACGTTTGCGGCACGTCGGGCAAGGCCGGCAACCTGAACGGCAAGATCGTCGAAGGCGGCAATCCGCTGGAAGGCAAGCGCAGTAAGGAATTCCCACTGCCGCCGCTGGCCACGACCTACGGCGCCTCGCTGTTCGACAAGGCCGCGCGCGAAGTCGGCTTCAATCCGTATCCCACGCCGGCCGCCAACGCGTCGGGCCCGTACACCAACCCGTACGGCGTGCGCCTTGGCCCCTGCAATTTCTGTGGCTTCTGCGAGAACTACGGCTGCTACATGTATTCGAAGGCCTCGCCGCAGACCACGATTCTGCCGGTGCTGCTGAAGAAGCCGAATTTCGAGCTGCGCACGCGTGCGCAGGTCATCAAGGTCAATCTGGATTCGACCGGCAAGAAGGCCGTGGGCGTGACGTACATCGACGCAGACGGCAACGAGGTCGATCAGCCCGCCGATCTGGTGATCCTGTCGGCGTACCAGATGCACAACGTGCGCCTGTTGCTGCTGTCGGGCATCGGCAAGCCGTATGACCCGAAGACCAACGAAGGCGTGGTCGGCAAGAACTACGCGTACCAGATGAACGGCGCGGTCAACGTGCTGCTGCCCAAGGGCACGCAGCTGAACCCGTTCGTCGGCACCGGCGCGGGCGGCGTGGGCATGGACGACCTGAATGGCGACCAGTTCGACCACGGCCCGCTGGGCTTTGTGGGCGGCGCCAGCATCCGTCACGTGCGCTACGGCGGCCGTCCCATCAAGCAGACGCCGACGACGCCGGGCACCGCGACGTGGGGCACGGCCTGGAAGGCGGGTGTGCAGGACGCTTATCAGCGCTTCATGACGATCGGCATTTCCGGCTCGGTGATGTCGTACCGCGATGCCTACCTGTCGCTCGATCCGACCTACAAGGACGCCTATGGCCAGCCGCTCTTGCGCATGACGTTCGACTGGCATGACAACGAGTTCGACATGCTGGGCTATATGGGCAAGCGCATGGAGACCGTGGCCAAGGCCATGAATCCTGAAAAGCACTTCGTGGCCGTGCGCAAGAAGGGCGCGCGTTACGACACGCGCGTCTACCAGAGCACGCACAACACGGGCGGCGCCATCATGGGCTCCAACCCCAAGGAAAGCGTGGTCAACAAGTACCTGCAAAGCTGGGACGTACCGAACGTGTTCGTGATGGGCGCCTGCGTGTTCCCGCAGAACATGGGCTACAACCCGACCGGTCTGGTTGGTGCACTGGCTTACTGGTCCGCGCAGGCGATCCGCGAACAGTACCTGAAGAACCCCGGCCCGCTGGTCCAGGCTTAAGGAGACGGAACAATGATCAAGCACACCATTGTTGCGGCCTTCTCGGCCCTGTCTGCCCTGGCTGCCAGCACCGCGTTCGCGGCCGGCGGCACGCCCGCATCGGCCGACGCGCAAATGATCAAGCAGGGCGAGTACCTGTCGCGCGCCGGCGACTGTATCGCCTGCCACACGGCCTCGGGCGGCAAGCCCTTTGCCGGCGGTCTGGGCATCGATTCGCCGCTGGGCATGATCTATTCGACGAACATCACGCCGGATAAGGAAACGGGCATCGGCAATTATTCGTACGAGGACTTCGACCGGGCCGTGCGCCACGGCGTGGCCAAGGACGGACATTCGCTGTACCCGGCCATGCCTTACACCGCCTACGCCAACGTCACCCCCGACGATGTGAAGGCCTTGTATGCCTACTTCATGCACGGCGTCGAGCCCGTGAAGCAGGAAAACAAGGACACCGACATCGTCTGGCCGATGTCGATGCGCTGGCCGCTGACGGTGTGGCGCTGGGTGTTTGCGCCCGACGTCGTAACGGCGCCGGTCACCATCGACGCCAGCGGCGCCGACAAGCAGGCGCTGCTGCGCGGCCGTTACCTCGTTGAGGGCCTGGGCCATTGCAGCACCTGCCACACGCCGCGCGGCGTAGCGTTGCAGGAAAAGGCGCTGACCGACGCGGACGGCTCGGCCTTCCTGTCGGGCGGCGTGGTCGAAGGCTGGCTGGCCAAGAACCTGCGCGGCGACGCGACCGACGGCCTGGGCGCCTGGACCAAGGAAGACATCACGACTTTCCTGAAATCCGGCCGCAACGGTCATTCGGCGGCGTTCGGCGGCATGGCGCAAGTGGTCGAGGAAAGCACGCAGCACCTGACTGATGACGATCTGAATGCCATCGCGGTGTATTTGAAGAGCCTGCCCCCGGTGAACAAGGACGCCACCAAGCCGCTGGCCTATGACGAGTCCGTGGCGAATGCGCTGCGCACCGGCAAGGACAAGAGCGATGGCGCCATGGCCTTCCTGAACAACTGCGCGGCTTGCCATCGCAGCACGGGCAAGGGCTATACCGAGACGTTCCCGCAGCTTGCGCTGAGCTCGACGGTCAACTCGGCCGATCCGGCGTCGTTGATCCACATCGTGCTCAAGGGCGCCCAGATGCCGGGCACGGCGTCTGCGCCGACCGCCTACGCAATGCCGGGCTTTGACTGGCGCATGACCGACAAGGAAGTTGCCGACGTGGTGAGCTTCGTGCGGTCGAGCTGGGGCAACAAGGGCGCGGCAGTCAGCGCGTCCGACGTGGCCAAGGTGCGTAAGGACATCGGCGCCGCGCCGCAGCCGGTGCGCGCGCAGTGATGTGACGATGTCGTGATTGACTGTCCCGCCGCTTGTCCGGCGGGACGGCAAACGGCGCCGGAGAGCCTGAGGCTTTCCGGCGCCGTTTTTCATGCACGCGTTTCACGCACGCTTTTCATGCCATGCGGGATGCGGGGTTTGACAAGCCGCGGGCATCGGAGCAAGCTGCTCAACATGTCCCGGACACACGTGCCTTTCTCCCTGATTATTACCACCATCGGTTTGATGGTGGGTTAGCGCCTTTACCGGACATCGCTACACAAACCCGCCACGAGGCGGGTTTGTCGTT
>CBHWAL010000494.1:0-3624 GCA_966111495.1 uncultured Achromobacter sp.
TGTCCTTGACCGCGCGCATGGCGGCGCCCCAGGTGCCGCGCGACAGCAGCGCATAACCGGCCAGCGCCGCGAAGACGGCCACGATGGCCAGCATCGCCACGCCGCGGTCTCCGCCCAGGTTGCCGAGCGTGGGTTGCACGATGCCCATCAGTCCGTTCTGGCCGCCCGTGACCGAGCCGCCTTCAATCAGCGCGTGTTCCACGATGAAGCCGAAGGCAATGGTGATCATCGCCAGATAAGGGCCCTTCACGCGCAGCGCCGGCACGGCCAGCAGCAGGCCGAACGCGCCGCACACCAGCGCGGCGGCCGGCCACGCCAGCCAGAAGCTCCACCCGGCCTGGCCGGTCAGGATCGCGACCGTGTAGGCGCCGATGGCGTAAAAGCCCGCGTGGCCGAACGACATCTGGCCTGTCAGGCCCAGCAGCACATTCAGGCCGATGCCGGCCAGCGCCAGCAGCGCCACATTGCCCAGCACGAAGACGTAGTAGCCGTTGACGTTGGCGGCAAGCATCAGGGCCACCGCCGCCAGCAGGGCGTACAGCGCCGGCGGCAGCCAGCGCATCGGGGATTGCTTGTTCATCAGACCTTCCTCACATCGGCGCGGCCAAACAGGCCATTGGGCAGCACGGCCAACATGACGATCACCAGCGTGAAGCTGATGATCTGCGTATACCCGGAACCCAGCGCCACGGTGATCAGCGCTTCGACCACGCCAAACAGCAGGCCCGCGATCATCACGCCCCACGCGCTGGTGATGCCGCCCAGGATGGCGACCACGTAGGCCTTCAGGCCGAACAGCGTGCCCATGTCTGCCTGCACGTTGAACAGCGGCGCGACCAGCGCGCCGGCCACGCCCGCGAACAGCGTGGACACCGCGAAGGCGGCCATGATTGCGCGGCGCACGGGGATGCCCATCAGCCGCGCGGCGTTCGGGTTCTGCACCACGGCCAGCAGCGCCACGCCCCAGCGCGTGCGGCGCGACAAGGTGTGCAGCGCGGCGGCCAGCGCCAGTCCCACCACGGGAATCAGCAGTTGAAGCGGATATATGCCCAGGCCCAGCCCGCCGATCTCCAGCGGCGACTGCGCCAGCGGAGAGGGCAGGCTGCGCGGCTCCTTGCCGAACGTGAACATGACCACGTTGTCCAGCACGATGCCCAGCGCCACCGTGGACATGAGCCACGCGTTGGAACCGCGGCTGGCAAAAGGCCGCACCGCCAGCCGCTCCACGACCAACCCGTAGAGCGCGCACAGCGCCAGCGCAAACAGCAGCGCCACGGCGAGCGGCCAGCCCAGCGTCTGGGCGAACGTGTAGGTCAGCACGGCGCCCAGCATCATGGAACTGCCCTGGGCGAAGTTCACCGTGCCGGACACGGCATAGGTCAGGTAAAAGCCCAGGGCCATCAGCCCGTACATGCTTCCCAGTCCCAGGCCGCTGACGATGGCGGACATCAACAACATGCGCGTCTCCCGCGGCGTCTGGCCGCTTTACTGTGCGCCCTTGACGGGCAGGATGCGGTTGTCGATGAACTGCGTCCACACGTAGTCGTTCTCGCGCAGCGCGTCGTGCGAGGCCGGCGTGAAGGGCTGCTCATACGTCTTGATCAGGCCTTCGTACTTGCCGATCTTGTAGAAACCCTGGCGCACTGCGTCGCCGTCGGTCGAGCCGGCCTGCGTGATGGCCAGCGCGGCAAGCTGCATGCCGTCGTACGCGTTGGCCACGCCCACGGCCGGCGTGATGTCCTGCGGTCCCTTGATGTCGGAATACTTGGTCTTGAGCGCCTGCATCACCTTGTCGCCCACGGGGCCCTGCTTGCCGAAGAAGCTGTAGGTCTGCACGAAGTGCACGTTCTTGGCATTGGGGCCCGCCAGTTCCGTGAACCGGCCGCCGGCCGGACCCCAGTGCGACACGACGGGCACCTTCCAGCCCATGCGGTCCAGCGACTTCACCACCTGCGCCGACGGACCCACGTTGCCGACCAGGAACAGCGTGTCGGCGCCCGCGGCCTTCAGGCGGCTCAGTTGCGGCACGATGTCCAGATCGTTGGGCTGGAATTTCTCGACGCCGGCGGGCGTGATCTTGGCAGTCGCCAGCGCGGCGTTCAGGCCTTTCTCGTTGGATTCGCCCCAGGGGTTGTTCACCAGGATCATGCCCGGCTTGGCGCTCTGGAAGGTCTTTTGCGCGTACTGGACCATCGCGCTGTCGACGATTTCGTCCATTGCCGACACGCGGAACACGAAGTTGGGATTGCCCTTGTTCTGCGTGATGGCGGTGCCCGCGGCCCACGGGCCCATGAACGGCACCTTCTCCTGGTTCACGATCGGCACGATGGCCATGGACACGGGGGTGTCCAGCCCGCCGAACAGGACCGCGACCTTTTCCTTGAAGATCAGCTCGCGTGCCGCGGCCATGCCCTTGGCGGGATTGCCTTCGTCGTCGCGCCGCACCAGCACGACCTGGCGGCCTTCCAGCAGGCCGCCGCGCGCGTTGATCTCGTCGATGGCGACAGTGATGCCGCGCGTCAGCGCTTCACCCGCGCGCGCCGACTCCCCGGACAGCGCGGTGATCAGGCCGATCTTGATCGGGTCCGCTGCCAGCGCCGGCTGCGAGACGAGGCCCGCGGCAAAAAGGGCGGCGGCGGCCGCGTGGCGCATGAAGGAACGACGGGTCGGGGTCATCGGGACACTCCTGAAAAAGTGGAATGAATCTTGCATGGGGTTAAGTGCTGCTTCGTTTCCTTATGCAAGATCCATGCCACCTGATCCGCGCCAACTGCCGTATGCCGTCTTCACCCCGCCGCTGCGGGGCGCGGCGGCAACAGACTGGATATGTATGCACCGGTCTACGGGTTTTGTCGCCAAAACGTCTGCGATTTTGTTCACAATCATGCTTCGGGATTTGCACCAAAATGAATCCATCCTCGCTTCCAAGCACTAAACCGGGGCGCGACGGCGACGCCGCCTGGACGCCGCAACCGCTGGCGTGCCACGGCCGGTTTCCGTACCGCGCCATCGCGGACCGGGCCGACTATGCGTGGCCGAACGGCGCGCGCCTGGCCGTGTACCTGGGTTTCAACATCGAGCACTTCGCCTTCGGCGAAGGACTGGGCGCGGAACTCGGCCCGGCGTCGCCCCATCCGGACGTGCTGAACTACGCCTGGCGCGAATACGGCAACCGCGTGGGCGCGTGGCGCTGTCTGGAACTCTTTGACGAGCTGCGCCTGCCGGCCGGCGTGCTGATCAATACCGCGCTTTACGAGCATTGCCCCGATCTGGTGAATGCGTTCCTGGCGCGCGGCGACGAGCTCATCGGACACGGCTACAGCAACGCGCACCGGCAGGGCGGCCTGCCCGAAGCCGAGGAACGCGCGCTGCTGGCGCATTGCCGCGACCGCATCCTGCGGCATGCGGGCAGCGAGCCGGCGGGGTGGCTATCGCCGTGGATTTCGGAAAGCCACGCCACGCCCGACCTGCTGGCCGAGGCCGGCTACCGCTACACGCTGAACTGGTGCCACGACGACCAGCCCATGCGCATGCGCACCCGCGCGGGCGACCTGTGGGCGATTCCCTACCCGCAGGAGCTCAACGACATTCCGATGATCATGGGCCGCAAGATGGACGCGCGCG
>CBHWAL010000495.1:0-3620 GCA_966111495.1 uncultured Achromobacter sp.
GTTGCGGTCCCACACCCCCGTGCCGCTGCCGGCGATGGCCAGCGACAGCTTGCGGGCCTCGTCGCGCCACGTGTCTTCGTCGGCGCGCTCGCATGCCAGCGCATGGCGTTTCTCGACGGCCGTCGCCGCCAGGCTGGCCAGGTCCTGCAGGGCCTGGCGGTCTTCATCGGTGAAATCGCGCGCGTGTCCGTGCCCGAGACGAAAGACGCCAAGCAGGCGGCCATCCGCGGCGCGCACCGGATGTTCGAGGGACCACGGACACCGGGCATGGGCGCGTGCCGCGCCGGCTGCTGCCTGCCATACCCCATCCGCATCGGTGCAAACGATGGCGGCCAGATCCACGCCAAACATGCGGCAGGCCAGGCGTGCCAGCTTTTCCAGCGGGCCGTCCGGGTCGCGCTGTGCGCCGCCGGCGGCATCGCCAGGCGGTTGGTTTGGGGACGCATCACCGGTAGCGGGCATTTCAGGACCTGATCAATACGACATTCATCGGTACAGCCTGGCGCAGCGTGGCTGACATTCTGTCACGCTTCGCACCAAAATTGCATCATTTCGGAAGATATGATCGCGGGCCTATGAGCCCCCAAATTTCCCTGACGTTACCGAGCTGGTGGCCTCGTTGCAAGGCCGCGCTGGCGTATCCGCTATGGCTTGCCGCCGCTGCGGCGCTGATGGCTTTTCAGTCCCCCATCGCGGCCGCGCAGCCCTTCGACCGCCATGCGGAAAACGTGCGCTACCAGCAATGGTTGGGTGAATTCCGGCGAGACCTGCTCCGGCTGACGCAATCGGCGGATGCGCAGCCGGGCGACATCAACGCCCTGTTTGCCGGAACGGTAGTACCCGGCTCGCGCGCCACGGCGCTGCTGAAAAAACTGGCGGCGGCTCATCCGGGCGGCACATCCGGAGAAATCCATTTCGTGGGCATCCGGCGCGTGTTCCTCGCCGCCCTGTCCGACGCCGTCGTGGCGGGAGACGGCGGGATCTATCCCGAAACGCAAACGGCGTTTCAGCAACCTGCGCTGCGCGTGCGGTACGTGCATGTGGACGGTGGCGGGCGCC
Organism: uncultured Achromobacter sp.; assembly: GCA_966111495.1. Taxonomy (GTDB): domain Bacteria; phylum Pseudomonadota; class Gammaproteobacteria; order Burkholderiales; family Burkholderiaceae_B; genus Achromobacter. Next base: position 1,060 of record CBHWAL010000495.1, read on the forward strand.
TGGAACGCTACTTCAACGACCCCGACGTCTTCACGCCCTACCGCCTACCGGAACCGGGCGTTTTTGCACGCAAGGCGTATCCGTTCCTGCTGTTCGAGGAACGGGATGGCAAACTGCGCCTTGGCGGCGTATCCAAGGAATTCTGGGATCTCGTGACGTTCATGGACGCGCTGCAGTATGCGTGATCGTCTTCGCCGCATCGCCTTTGGCGCTGCGTTGGCCTCGGCCTCGGTCCTGCACGCCGACCCGGCCTTGGCGGCCTGCGGTCCTGCGGACTTGGGGTTTTCCGAGTCCGGCGCTCTGACGGCGCTTCGCGTTTCCGTCGATGTGACGCAATCGCGCGTCCTCCTGGGCCGCAAGGGCGAACGCGTCGCCACGCATCCGCAACCGATCTGGCTGACAGCGTCCGGCGATCCGCTGCCGCGCACCTGGATGGACAAGGTGGACTGGACCGCCTATCGCGTGGGCGACGGCGATGATGCAGCCCACGCGCAACTGCTTTTCGACGCCGACGGCCGGCTTTGCCGGGTCCAGCACCTGGAGCGGCGGGCTTTGGGGAAGCCGACGGTATCCGGCGGCCATGCATTCGAATACGGCGCTGACGGGGCCCTGCTGCGCGTGGCCGAGTACGAACGGACGCAGGGCGCGGCATACACGCTTGCCGGCCAAGTCTGCCTGCGACGCGACGCGCACGGCGCGCTGCAGGCATTTGTCGCCGGACCCTGCGGCGATACGAAGGACGCGGCCTCCGGAAGGCGCTACGTACGCGATGCAGCCGACAGGCTGCTGCGTGTCATCGACGCCGCCGCCAACGAATCCGTCGCGGTACAGACCTACGATGAACAAGGCCGGCCGGCCACGCGCTATGTGCGGCGGCAGTCTCCGTTCCCTACGCCGGATGGCAACGACGGTCCCGGCGCCTATGCGGAACCCGTGGCCCCGCAGGACCGCCTGCACGTGATCGAACGCGAGGCGCTCTCGCGGCTGTCGACCGAAGTGGCCGGCAACGCATGGCGCATCGTGCGCCTCAAGGACGACATCGCTTTGGACGACACTGACATGGTGTCTTGGGATCCGAGCAGCCAGACGGTGCTGGCCGAGGGCGTGACCGGCGACCAGGGTCAGTGCGCGCTTGAGCCCGCCGCCCAGCAAAAGGTCTGGAAGGCCATGCAGGACGAGCCTGGGCGGATTCTTTGGTACACCGACCCGATGAGCCGGCTGGTGCTGGTGCCGGCCATGCCGGCCGCGACGTGGCGGGCATGCACAGACCCCGCGAACGTGTCGCGGGAGGCCTGCCTGTAAACGGCAGGCGCGGCGCGTCTGTCACGGAACGCTGGCCGCACCTGCCTATCGCCATCGCGCGTTACGCGGTCCTGGGCCGGGTATCCACCGGCAGGCACAGCAGCGCCGTCAACAGTGCCAACCCCACGTGCGCGCCGTAAATCGGCGAGAAATCCGCATGGCTGGCGACGCCATGCCCCAGCAGCAGGATCGTGATCGCCACGCCCAGCACGCCGCCCACCTGGCGCGTTGCCTGGTTCACGGCGCTGCCCACGGCGTAATGCTGCGCTGGCAGCCGGTTCACCGCCGCGCCCGACAGCGATGGCAGCACCATGCCCACCCCGATGCCGCTAAGCAGCAGACCCGGCAGCCATTCGGTCAGGTATGCAGGCTCGGCGCCCGGCACCAGGAGGAACCACAAGCCACTTGCCGCATACACCAGCGCGCCGCCCACCAGAAACGGCCGATGCCCCATTCGCGCCGCCAGCCGGCCGGTGATGATCGCCGTTGGCATTACCAGCAACGGACCGGGCGTCACCGCCAGCCCCGCGCGCGGCAGGCTGTAATGCCACACGCCCGTCATGTAGAAGAAGAACGCGAAGAACATCATGGCAAAGGCGATGCCGAAACTGAGCGTCGCCAGATTCACGTAGCGGTAGGTCCGGTGCTTGAACAGCGCCAGATCCACGAGCGGGTGCGGCGTCACGCGCGCCCAGGCCACGAAGGCAATCAGCGCCATCACGCCCACCGCCGCCGCGATCACCAGTTCGCTGCGCTGCCACGACGGCGACTCCGATTGCACGATGGCCAGCGCCACCGCACCCACGCCCACCATCAGCAATGCCATGCCCACGCCATCCACGCGGCGGCGCGCGTCGGGCTTCACCGACTCCTTCAGCATCCCCGCGCCGAACCACAGCGACACCGCGCCAAGCGGCAGGTTGATGTAGAACGCCCAGGGCCATCCCGCCACGTCCACCACGAACGCGCCAAGACTGGGGCCCACCGCCGCCGCCAGTCCGCCCACCGCGCCCCACAAGCTGACCGCGACCGACCGCTGCGACGCCGGGAAGGCCGCCAGCACGATCGACAGCGATGCCGGCGTCAAGAGCGCCGCGCCCACCGCCTGCAGCACCCGCGCGGCGATCAGCCACTGTTCCGTGGCCGCCAGTCCGCAGGCCGCCGACGCAGCCAGGAACAACAGTACCCCGCCCATGAACATGCGCTTGCGGCCATGGGTGTCGGCCAATCCGCCAGAGGGGATCAGCATCGCGGCAAAG
>CBHWAL010000496.1:0-3615 GCA_966111495.1 uncultured Achromobacter sp.
GACCGAACAGTCGCGTGCGGAAATGGAACGCATGGACCGCGAAGTCCGCCAGGCCGGCAATGCGCTCGGCCTGATGGTGGGGATCAGCGACCTGTCGCCGTACCTGCCGGTGCGCACGGCCGATGCGCCGATGCTGGTGCAGGAGATCGCGGCGGGCGCGCCGTCGGCGCTCTTGGAAAACCGGCCCGACATCCTGGCCGCCGAACATCAGTTGCAGGCGCGCAATGCCAGCATTGGCGCGGCGCGGGCGGCGTTCTTTCCCAGCATTTCGCTGACCGGACTGTTCGGCAGTTCGAGCGCGGACCTGTCGGGTCTGTTCGAATCCGGCCAGCGCGCCTGGTCGTTCGCGCCGCAGATCACGCTGCCGATCTTTGCCGGCGGGCGCAATGTGGCCAATCTGGACCTGGCCAGCGTGCGCAAGGACATCGCGGTGGCGCAGTATGAAAGAACCATCCAGACGGCGTTCCGCGAGGTGTCCGACGCGCTGGTGGCCACCGAGACGCTGCGCCGCGAAGAGGCGTCGCGTCTTGCGCTGGCGCAGTCCAGCCAGGTCGCCATGCAGTTGTCCGAGGCGCGCTATCGCGGCGGGGTCGACAGCCATCTGCGCTATCTGGACGCGCAGCGCAGCGCCTATACGGACCAGATCACCTATATCGACGTCAGCGCGCAGCGCCAGGCGGCGCTGGCAACCTTGTTCAAGGCGCTGGGCGGCGGCTGGCCGGCCCAGCAGCCGCCGCAGGCAGCGGTGGACTAAGCGGGGCGGGCCGGACGGCTCCGCGGCCGCGAGCCGCGCTGGACTGTCCAGCGGCTGCGATCCGCGCTGAACCGTCCCGAGGCCCGCCGTCCGCCTACGCCTTGCGCAGCCCGGCCCGCTGCATGGACGGCTGACCCGCGCCGTCGAGCTCCACCGGCTGCTTGCCGCGCCCGATCAGCCACGCGCAGAACGCCGACACCACGCCCGCGAACAGCACGTACAGGCAGATCAGCCATGGCTGCCCGCCACCGGTCTTGAGGAGAGCCGTCGCGATGATGGGTGTGATGCCGGACGCGAAGATGCCCGAGAACTGGTAGACGAAGGAAATGCCGGTGTAGCGGACCTTGGCGTCGAAGAGCTCGCAGAACAGCGCGGCCTCCGGTCCGTAGATGGCGGCATACAGGATCCCGAACGGAATAATGATGGCCAGCCAGATCAGCATCACGTTGCCGCCGCTGTTGATCATCATCCAGAAACCGGGGAAGGACGCGGCGGCGGTGATGAGCGATCCCCAGAAGTACACGCGCGTGCGGCCGATGCGGTCGGACAGGCGGCCGAAGAACGGGATGAAAAAGCACATCACCAGCGCCGCCGCCATCACCCCGATCAGCGCCTCGGTCCGCGTGATCTTCACCGACTGCGTCAGGAACGAGATCGAGAACACGCCAAAGACGTTGAAGAACACGCCGTCGATATAGCGCGCGCCCATGCCCTTGACGACGTTGCCGGGATAGCGCCGCATCATGTCCATGAACGGGATGCGGCTTTCGGCGTTCTGCGCCTTAACCGCGGTGAACTCCGGCGTCTCCTTGATGTTGAGCCGGATGTACATGCCCACGGCCACCATGGCCGCGGAGGCCAGGAAGGCGACGCGCCAGCCCCACGCCATGAATTGCTCGTCGGTCAGCAGGACGGACAGCAGCGCCACCGTGCCGGAGGCCAGGCACAGCCCTATAGCCAGCCCGATCTGCGGCAGCGACGCGTAAAAGCCCTTCTTGTCCGGCGGCGCGTACTCATAGGCCATGAGCACCGCGCCGCCCCATTCGCCGCCCAGCCCGATCCCCTGGAACACTCGCAGCAGAAGCAACAGGATCGGCGCCCAGATGCCGATCATCTCGTACGTGGGCACCAGACCGATCAGGAAGGTCGCGATGCCCATGATCATCAGCGTCATCACCAGCATGCTCTTTCTGCCGATCCGGTCGCCGAAGTGGCCAAAGATCAGCCCGCCCAGCGGCCGCGTGACAAAGCCGACGGCGAATGTCGTGTACGCCAGCATGGTGGAGACCAGCGGGTCGCCGGTCGGAAAGTACAGCTTGTTGAATACGATGCCGGCGACGACGCCATACAGGAAAAAGTCGTACCACTCGATGGTGGCGCCGATCAGCGAGGCGGTGACGACTTTGCGCACCGCCGCTTCGTTTTGCTTGGCCATGTCCAGTCTCCTTTGGTGGGTCGGCCGGGCAATCTGCGCTGCCGCGGCCGGGTCTGTCTGCGATATGGAATTCCTAACCGGGGTCCGTCATTTCCATCCGGGCGGGCGTGCGCAGGACTTGCGCGCGCGCCTGCCGCACGTCTTGCAGCATGAAATCCGCCGCGCGCTCGGCCAGCATCACGACCGGCGCGTTGGTGTTGCCCGAGACTAGCGTGGGCATGATCGAGCAATCCACCACCCGCAGCGCCGACACGCCGTGCACGCGCAGGCGTTCGTCGACGACGGCCAGGGGGTCGCTGCGCGGACCCATCTTCGCCGTGCCTGACGGATGGAAGATGGTGGCGCCATATTCGCGGCAGAAGTGCAGGATCTCGTCGTCCGTGCGCACGTCCGCGCCGGGGCGGAATTCCCGTTTCATCAGGCCCGCCAGCGGCTCGGTCGCGGCGACCTGGCGCGCATATCGCACGGCGGCCACCGCCATGCGGCGGTCAAGGTCCGTCGACAGGTAGTTGGGCAGCATGGACGGCGCCTCGAACGGGTCCGTGCTGCGCAGGCGCACACGGCCGCGCGAGGTCGGCCGCAACTGGCACACCGAGTACGTGCAGCCGGAAAACGGATGCACCTTGCCGCCCGCCATGTCGGCCGAGAGGGTGGCGAAGTGGAACTGGGTGTCTGGCGTTCGGCTGGCCGGATCCACGCGGCAGAACAGGCCGCCCTGATTGATGCCCACGGCCAGCGGACCACTGCGCAGCAGCAGCCATTGAAGTCCCATGCGCAGCCGGCCGGTCAGGCTGCGCAACTGGTCATTGGTGGTGATGGGGCGGGTGGTCTCGTAGATCAGGCGGACCTGCAGATGGTCCTGCAGGTTCTCGCCCACGCCGGGCAGGTCGCGCACGACGCCGATGCCGAACTCGCGCAGCAGGCTGGCCGGGCCGACGCCGGATAGTTGAAGCAGTTGCGGCGATTGCAGGGCGCCCGCGCACAGCACGACTTCGCGCCGGGCGCGCAGCGTTCGGACCTGGCCGCCTTGCCGGAAACGCACGCCGCAGGCGCGGCTGCCTTCGAACAGCACGGCCATCGCGTGCGCGTCGGTCTCGATGCGCAGATTGGCGCGGTCCTGCGCGGGGCGCAGATAGGCCACGGCGGTGGAGCAGCGGCGGCCATTGCGGGTGGTGAGCTGGTAGTAGCCCACGCCTTCCTGGTCGCCGCCGTTGAAGTCGCGCACGTGCGGCACGCCCAGCTTGCCCGCGGCTGCGATCAGTGCCTCCACCAATGGATGCGGCGTCTTGATGGACGTGGCGTTCAGCGGACCCTGCGTGCCGCGGGTGGGACCGGGGCCCAGATCGTTGTTCTCCAGCTTGCGGAACCAGCGCAGGCAGTCGTCCCAGCCCCAGCCGGCCTTGCCGGCAGCCGCCCACGCGTCGTA
>CBHWAL010000497.1:0-3599 GCA_966111495.1 uncultured Achromobacter sp.
GCCGATCTTGTCGCTGATGAAACCCACCACCGGCTGCACAAACAGCATGCCCACCATCACGACGACGATGATGAGCACGCCATGCCCTTCGGTATAGCCCAGGCTGCTCGACAGATACGTCGGCATGTAGGTAAGCAGCATGTAGTAAGTGACGTTGGTCACCAGCACCATGCCGATGCTAACCAGCAACGCGCGGCGGTACTTGCTGAAGATCTCGCGGAACGACACCGTCGGCCTTTCCTGCACGGCGTCGCGGTCTTCCTTTTCCATTCGTTCAAGCTGCTGTGTGAAGGCCGGCGTTTCCTCGGCCGCATGGCGCAGATACAGGCCCAGCAGGCCCAGGGGTCCGGCCACGAAGAACGGAATGCGCCAACCCCAGTCAAGGAACGTCTGCTCGCCCAGCATGGTTTGCAGCAGCACGACCATGCCCGCGCCCACCACGAATCCTGCGATCGAGCCAAAGTCCAGCCAGCTTCCCAGAAAGCCGCGCTGCCTGTCAGGCGCGTACTCGGCCACGAACACGGCCGCGCCGGTGTATTCGCCGCCGACGGAAAAGCCCTGCGCCAGTTTGCACGCCAAGAGGAGAATCGGCGCCCACAGGCCGATCGTGGCGTACGCGGGAATGAGGCCGATGCAGAACGTGCTGATGGCCATGATGATGATGGTGAGCGACAGCACCTTTTGGCGTCCAAAGCGATCGCCCATGATGCCGAAGAACACGCCGCCCAGCGGCCGCACCAGAAACGGCACGGAAAACGTGCCCAGCGCGGCAATGGTCTGCACGGCGGGCGAGGCGTCAGGGAAGAACACCTTGCCCAGCGCAAAGGCGACAAAGCCATAGACGCCGAAGTCAAACCATTCCATCGCGTTGCCAAGCGCCGCGGCCGTCACGGCCTTCTTGAGCTTGGTGTTGTCGATGACCGTGATGTCGCCGATCTCCAGTGGACGGATCTCTTGCGACGACGTGGGGGATTCTGCCATGGTGCGGCATCCATAAGATTCGACATGCCGATTATGGACCCGATTGTGGCGACGGTCATCGCCCCGCGGCATTGCGGGAGTGGCGGCCGCGCGCCCATAATGCTCCACCAGTCAGATGCCCGCCGGAGCCCCCCTCATGACCGATACCAACAAGCCGCCGCTGATCTATCTTGAAGACCTGACCGTCGGAGACGTCTTCGTCAGCAAGACACACGCCCTGGACGCGGCGCAGATCATCGCCTTTGCCTCGCAGTTCGACCCGCAGCCCTTTCACCTGGATCCGGACGCAGCGCGCGACACGCTGTTCCAGGGTCTGGCGGCCAGCGGCTGGCATACCGCGGCGCTGACCATGAAGCTGCTGGTCGAGAGCTTTCCCGTGGCGCGCGGCGTGATCGGCGCCGGCGCTGAAGTGGTCTGGCCGCAGCCCACCCGCCCCGACGACGTGGTCAAGGTGACGAGTACGGTGCTGAGCATCACGCCGTCCCGCTCCAAACCCGACCGCGCCATCGTGGTGGTGGAATCGGTCACGTCGAATCAGCGGGACGAAGCGCTGCAGAAACTGACGAGCAAGGTCGTCGTGTTCCGCCGATCATGAGCGGGTCATCGGCCCGACATGATCCGGCCCACGGTCCGGCCGGCCGCACGCTTACGCCGCCGCGCCCTCCGGCAGTTTCGCGATGACCTTGATCTCGAACTGGAACCCGTAGAGCCAGGTCACGCCCACCGCCGTGATGTTTGGATACGGCGCCTCGCCCCAGAATTCGGGCACCACTTCCCACATGGTCTCGAACTGCGATTGCGGATCGACCATGAAGACGGTCACGTCGACCACGTCGTCAAACGAGGCGCCCGCGGCGTTCAGGATGGCGTTCAGGTTCTGGAATGCCAGCCGCACCTGCTGACGCAGATCGGGTTCGGGCGAGCCGTCGTCGCGGCTGCCGACCTGGCCGGACACGAACAGAAAGCCGTTGGAACGCACGGCCGGCGAGTAACGGTTGCGCTCGTAGAGCGCGTGGCGATGAGGAGGAAAGACGACGTCACGGTTGTTCATGGGAATCTCCAAGAGGTGGGGCTTCAGACCGCCCGCGTTGACATAGGCAAACTGTAAAAGCGCCCGCCGCGCGGATAAACGGCCAACTTCGACCATCACTATTTGTAGAATCCAAACAATCCCGATCCCAACCGGAGCAGCCATGGACCGATTTGACGCAATGACCGCGTTTGCGCGCGTGGTGGAGACCGGCAGCTTCACCAAGGCGGCCGAAACGCTGCACATGAGCAAGACCAGCGTCACGCAGCTCGTGCAGCAGCTTGAGGCGCGGCTGCGCGTGCGCCTCTTGAACCGCACCACGCGCAAGGTCAACGTCACGGCCGACGGCGCGGCGTACTACGAGCGTGTGATCAAGCTGCTGGCCGACATGGACGACGCCGAGACCAGCCTGTCCAGCGCCGCTGAAGCGCCGCGCGGCCGCCTGCGCGTGGATGTGCCCAGCCCGCTGGCGCGCATGGTGCTGGTGCCGGCGCTGCCCGCCTTCAACGCGCGCTATCCCGACATCCAGCTGGACATGGGCGTCAGCGACCGCATCGTCGACCTGATCGGCGAAAACGTCGACTGCGTCGTGCGCGGCGGTGAGCTGACCGACCAATCCTTGATGGCCCGCCGCGTCGGCGACCTGCGTTTGGGCGTCTATGCCGCGCCGTCTTACCTGAAGCTGGCCGGCAAGCCCGCGCACCCGCGCGAGCTCGAGGATACGCACCATCGCATCGTCGGCTTTCTGTGGCAACGCACGGGCCGCGCACTGCCCTATGCCCTGCGCCGCGGCAACGAAGTCGTCAACGTGCACGGCCGTTACGTGCTGGCCGTGGACGACGGCAACGCCTACCTGGCGGCCGGGCTGGCCGGCATGGGCGTGATGTGGCTGCCGGATTACATGTCCGCGCCGCATCTTGCGCAAGGCGAATTGGTCCCGGTCTTCGAAGACTGGCGGATGGACCCGATGCCCATGTACGTGGCGTTCCCGCCCAACCGCCATGTCAGCGCCAAACTGCGCGCGTTCATCGACTGGATCATCGAACTGGTGGGCGCGTATTCGCCTGCGGGCGGACGATAGCGCGCGCGGCTCCCTGGCGCCGCCGCCCCTATTCCTTTGCGAGTTCCCCCGCCAGCTCCAACGCCCGCGCCAGGAACACCGACGCATCGTCCTTGCGGTAGCTGACGATCACCGGCGACACGAAGGCGTCGGCTTCGATCCGCACGTGGGCCACGTCCTGGCGTTGCAGGCGTTGCACGGACGCGGGCACCACCGTGACGCCCAGCCCCGCCGCGACCAGCCCGATGGCGGTTTGCAGTTCGTTGGCCTCTTGCGCCACTTGCAGCGAATGGCCGGCCGCGCGAAAGAGACCCAGCACGTGATCCGCATAGTTGGGCCGCGGCCGCGCCGGATACAGGACGAAGGGCTCGCGCGCCAGCCGATCGACCGAGACGCTGCCCTGGCCCGCCAGCGGGTGATGCAGCGGCACGGCGGCCAACAAGGGCTCGGTCATGAGCACGCGGCGCTCGATGGCCGGGTCGTCCAGCAGGATGCGGCCGATGCCCAGGTCGATGCGGCCAGCCTTCA
>CBHWAL010000498.1:0-3581 GCA_966111495.1 uncultured Achromobacter sp.
AACCTGGCCATCTGGTACTAGCCTATTTTGCCGTCGCGCCGCGTCGCGACCAGACCTTCGTCGCGCAGCACGCCATGCTGTTGGGAGAGCGTCGGCTGGCGGATGCCGGTCAACGACTCCAGCTCGCCGACGTTGCGTTCATTCTGAACCAGCTGGCACAAGAGCAGCAAGCGGTCTTCGTTGGCCAGCGCCTTGAGCAGCGCGCAGGCCTGTGTGGCGGACTCGCGCAGGACGGCAACTTCGCAATCGGTAAGTGGAGCGTTCATGGCTGGGTGTCGGACACGAGGGGGATGGCGGCGTCATTATATTTATGAATAAACTATGCGCAAATATAATTTGATTTCGTAAATTGACCTGATCGGGCCGCCCGCGCGGCCTTCACGCGAGCACCCATGAACCCGCAAATCCAGGCCTTCTTCGACCCCGTCACCGCCACCATCACCTACGTCGTTCACGAGCCGGCGCCCGGCGGCGCGTGCGCCATCATCGATTCGGTGCTGGACTACGATCCCAAATCCGGCCGCAGCAACACGGCCAACGCCGACCGCGTGGCGAACTACGTGCGCGAGCGCAGCCTGCGCACGGTCTGGCTGCTGGAAACCCACGCCCATGCCGATCACCTGTCGGCGGCGCCCTACCTGCAGCGCCAGTTGGGCGGGGTCATCGCCATTGGCCAGAGCATCCGCACCGTGCAGGGCGTCTTCAAGACCATCCTGAACCTGGAACCGGAATTCCAGCTCGACGGCTCGCAGTTTGGCCATCTGTTCGCCGACGGCGAGACCTTCCAGATCGGCGCGCTGACCGCCACGGCCATCCACGTGCCGGGCCATACGCCGGCGGACATGGCCTACCTGATTGGCGATGCGGCGTTCGTGGGCGACACGCTTTTCATGCCGGACGTGGGCACGGCGCGCTGCGATTTTCCGGGTGGCGACGCGCATCTGCTGTATCAGTCGATCCAGCGCCTGCTGAGCTTGCCTGACGACACGCGGCTGTTCATGTGCCACGACTATCCGCCCGCGGGCCGCGAAGCCGCGTGGGAAACCACCGTGGCCGGCCAGCGCCGGGGCAACATCCACGTGCGCGACGGCATCACCGAAGACGAATTCGTCGCCATGCGCACGCGGCGCGATGCCACGCTGTCGATGCCCACGCTGATCCTGCCCGCAATCCAGGTGAACATCCGCGCGGGCCATTTCCCGCCCCCCGAGAACAACGGCGTGCGTTATCTCAAGATTCCCGTGAACGCGCTCTGACGCCTGGCCGCGGCGCACTTGCGCCGCACGGCCTTATCCCGCAAGATCGCCCGATCGCAGCCACCCGATCCGACGCATCCATCCATGTTCGCCGAAGCCGAAGCCGACCCCACCCTCTCCAAAGACGAATTCAAAGCGCTCGAAGCGCGGTTGCGGGTCGCGCTGCTCAATGCGCAGTACGAACGGCTGCGGCAGGCCGACAAGACGCTACTTATCGTCGTGGCCGGTATCGACGGCGCCGGCAAGGGCGCGACCATCAACCTGCTGAACGAATGGATGGACCCGCGCCACATCCGCACGCTGGCCTATGGCCCGCGCGAAGGCGACGAGCTCGAGCGCCCGCCGTTGTGGCGCTACTGGCGCGATCTGCCGCCCAAGGGCAGCACCGGCATCGTGTTCGGCTCCTGGTATACGCCGCTCTTGATCGAAGCCGTGCGCAAGAAGCCCAACGCAGACGCAATCGAGGCACACTCGGCCGCCATCATGCGTTTTGAGACCATGCTGGCCTCCGAGGGCGTGCAGATCGTCAAGCTGTGGTTCCACCTGTCCGCCAAGGCGCAGAAGACGCGTACGCAGCGCCTGCTGGCCAACCCCGATACGGCCTGGCAGGTCAGTCCGGTCGACATGAAGGTCAACAAGCGGTACGACCGCATCCGGGCCGGCGCCCACGTCGTCCTCAATCACACCGACTGCGGCCATGCGCCATGGGTGGTGATTCCCAGCGCCGACGAAAACATGCGCGCCGCGCGCACGGCCGAGGCGGTGCTCGGCGCCCTGCGCCGGCGCGGCGTGCCCCGCCTGCCGCCCGCTTTCGTGGCGCATTCCAGCACGACGCGCATCGTGGACAGGCTGGGCAAGCTGGACTACGACGCCAAGGTGGACAAGGAAGACTACGAGGCCGAACTCGGCCTGCTGCAGGGCCGGCTGGCGCGCGCCGCCCGGTCCGACAAGTTCAGGAATCGCTCCCTGATCCTGGTGTTCGAGGGGCAGGACGCCGCCGGCAAGGGCGGCGCCATCCGCCGCGTCACGCACGCGCTGGACATCCGGCAGGTCGACATCACGCCCATATCCGCCCCCACGACCGAAGAATTGGCCCGGCCCTATCTGTGGCGTTTCTGGCGCTGCATTCCAAGCCATGGCCGCATCGGCATCTTCGACCGCTCGTGGTACGGACGCGTGCTTGTCGAGCGCGTCGAAAAGCTGACACCGCCCGCACGCTGGCGCCGCGCGTACGCCGAGATCAACGACTTCGAGGAACAGCTTGCGGCCAGCGGCGCGCTGTTGCTGAAGTTCTGGCTGGCCGTCACGCCTGATGAACAGCTCAAGCGTTTTCACGAGCGCGAGAAATCGCCGTTCAAGAACTTCAAGATCACGCCCGACGACTGGCGCAACCGCGACAAGTGGAAAGAATACGCGGCGGCGGCCAACGAGATGATGACGCGCACCGACGTGGCCCACGCGCCGTGGCATCTGGTGTCGGCCAACGACAAGCGTTACGCTCGCTTGCAGGTGCTGCGGCATATCGTCGACGCCATGGAAACCCAACTCTGAAGACCGCCAGGAGGCCTTGCGCCATGAGTACCGCAGAAATCCGTTCCATCGTCGCCACCGACTTCGACGCCTGGTTGCCCCTTTGGAAGGGCTACCAGGACTTCTACCGCGTCAGCATCGACGACGCGGTCACGCGCAACACCTGGGCGCGCTTCCTGGACCCGGCCGAGCCCATGCACGCGGCGCTGGTCTATGAAAGCGGCCGCGCCGTCGGCATGGTGCACTGGATCTTTCACCGCTCCACCTGGACCGCCGGCGACTACTGCTACCTGCAGGACCTGTACGTGGACCAGGACGCGCGCGGCACGGGCGCGGGCCGCAAGCTGATCGAACATGTCTACGCCGAAGCCGCCGCGGCCAACTGCGCCCGCGTCTATTGGCTGACGCACGAAACCAACGCGACCGCCATGCAACTCTACGACCGCATCGCCGACCGGTCCGGCTTCATCCAGTACCGCAAGGTGATGGCTTGAGCGCGCGCGATCCCAACTGTCCGCTGTGCCAGGAAGACGGCGGCACGCTGCTCTGGCGCGGGCCGCATCTGCGCATCATCGAGGTCGAGGACGCCGACTATCCGGGCTTCACGCGCGTGATCTGGAACGGCCATCTGGCCGAGATGACCAGCCTGTCGACGCACGGGCGCGACTTGCTGATGCGGGCGGTGTATGTGGTCGAGGAAACGCAGCAGGCGATCCTGACACCGGACAAGATCAACCTGGCGTCGCTGGGCAACATGGTGCCGCACCTTCATTGGCACGTGATCCCGCGCTGGCG
>CBHWAL010000499.1:0-3562 GCA_966111495.1 uncultured Achromobacter sp.
GTTGTGCGCAACGGGAATGACCACGGCGCCGGTGCGCGACGCCAGCAGTGCGCCACCCATCTTGAAACGCCCGGCCTGGCCGGGCGGCACGCGCGTGCCTTCGGGAAACAGCAGCGGCCAGCGGCCTTCGTTCAAACGGGTCTGGCCTTGCTTGACCACTTGTTCGAAGGCGTCGCGGCCCTTGGCGCGGTCAATGGCGATCATGCGCAAGAGCGCCAGGCCCCAGCCGAAGAACGGCACCATGTGCAGCTCTTTTTTGTAGACGAAGCAGACCTCGCGCGGCATGTAGGCCGGGAAGAACAGGGTTTCCCAGGCCGACTGGTGCTTGGACAGCAGCACCGCCGGGCCGTCGGGCAGGTTTTCCCAGCCCTTGACCTGCCAGCGGATGCCGCAGAAGACCTTGGCGCCCCAGATGGCAAGGCGGGGCCAGCCCACCGTCAGCTTGTAGCGCCAGTGCAGCGGCAGCGGCGCCCACAGCACGCAGGCGAAGGCGTACGGAATGACCGTGACGGCCAGAAACACGAAATACAGGAAGGAACGAAGCCGGGCCATCGGGTCACGCGTCCTGCAGCAGGGCGTCGGCCACGGCCGACAGGTCATTGCAGACGCGCGTGTTGTCCGGCAGTCCGCCCTTGGCCTGCGTCTTGGCGCCATTGCCCGTCAGCACCAGCCAGGGCGAGCACCCCGCAGCCGACGAGGCCTGCAGGTCGCGCAGCGAATCGCCCACCGCCGGCACGCCGGCCAGGTCGATGTCGTAGCGGTGACCGATCTGCTCGAACATGCCGGGACGCGGCTTGCGGCAGGTGCAGTCGTCGTCGGGGCCGTGCGGGCACATGAAGATGGCATCGACGCTGCCGCCGGCGGCCGCCAGTTCGCGCCGCATCTTGGTGTGGATGGCCGTCAGCGTGTCCATATCGAACAGGCCGCGTGCCAAGCCCGACTGGTTGGTGGCAACCACCACCTTCCAGCCGGCCTGCGTGAGGCGCGCGATGGCCTGCAGGCTGCCCGGCAGCGCGATCCATTCGTCGGGCGTCTTGACGAATGCGTCGCTGTCCTGATTGATGACGCCGTCGCGGTCGAGGATGATGAGCTTCACTGGGCGAGCCTGGAGATGTCGGCGACCTGGTTCATCAGGCCATGCAACTGCGCCAGCAGAGCCAGCCGGTTGGCGCGCACGGCCGGGTCTTCGGCCATGACCATGACGTCGGCAAAGAACGCGTCGACCGGTTCGCGGGCCTGGGCCAGCGTGGACAGGCTGCCGGCGAAGTCGCCCTCGGCCAGCTGCGCCTCGGCCTTGGGACGCAGGGCCGCCACGGCAGTGGCCAGCGCCTTTTCGGCGGGTTCCACCAGCGCGGCGTCGTTCACGGCGCCGATCTCGCCTTCGGCCTTCTTGAGCAGATTGCCGATGCGCTTGTTGGCGGCGGCCAGGCTGGCGGCCTCGGGCAACTGCGCGAAAGCGGCGGCGGCGCGCACGCGCTCGGCCACCTGGTGCAGCGGCGGGGTCAGCGCGATCACGGCTTCGACGGCGTTGCGGTCGAAGTCGTTGATGAGCTGGTTGCGATAGCGCTCAAAAATAAAGGTGCGGACCTCGGCCAGCGTGTCGCCCGGAATCTTGCCGGCCGGGAACGTGCCGGCTGCCGATTGCAGCAGGCCGTCCAGCGTCAGCGGACCGTTTTGGCTGATCTTCAGCCAGCCTCCCGCGGCCAGTTGTTCGAAGGCGCTGATCAGGCCCAGCGCGGCGCGGCGCAGGCCGAAGGGGTCGCGTTCGCCGGTGGGGGCCAGTCCGATCGCCCAGATGCCGACCAGCGTTTCGACGCGTTCGGCGATGAACAGCGTAGCGGCGGTCAGGGTGTCTTGCGTGACCGGCGCGTCGTACCGGTTGCGGTACTGGCTGCGCAGGGCTTCGACGACGCTGGCGGGCTCGCCGTCGCCGGCGGCGTAGTACGCGCCCATGATGCCTTGCAGCTCGGGGAACTCGCCAACCATGTTCGACCCGAGGTCGGCCTTGGCCAGCATGGCGGCGCGGTCGGCGGCGGACACGTCGCCGCCCAGTTCGCCGGCGATGCCGCGGGCAATCGCGCGCACGCGCTCGACGCGCTCGAGCTGGGTGCCCAGCTTGTTGTGATAGACGATGGAGCCCAACTGTTCGACACGCGCGGCCAGCGGCGTCTTGCGGTCGGTTTCAAAGAAGAACTGCGCATCGGCCAGACGCGGACGCACCACGCGCTGGTTGCCTTCGACGATGTTCACCGGATTGTCCGTGCGCATGTTGCTCACGATCAGGAAGCGGTGGGTGAGACGGCCGGTAGCCGGGTCGAACAGCGGGAAGTACTTCTGGTTCAGCCGCATGGTGAGGATCAGGCATTCCTGCGGAACCTGCAGGAACTGCTCTTCGAACTCGCCCACGTACACGGTGGGGTGCTCGACCAGCGCGGTGACTTCATCCAGCAGCGCGGCCACTTCGGGGTCATCGCCCAGCGTGGCGGACAGGCGGGTTGCATCTTCCTGCAACTGGCGCTGGATCTCGGCGCGGCGGGCCTCGAACGAGGCCACGACATGGCCCTTTTCGGCCAGCGTGGCGACGTAGGCGTCGGCATCGGCGATGGCAATGGCGCCCTCGCTCATGAAGCGGTGGCCGAGTGTTTCGCGGCCAGCGGCCAGACCCAGTGCCGAGACCGGCACCACGTCCGCGCCGAACAGGGCGATCAGGCCGTGCGCCGGGCGCACGAATTT
The DNA here is from genome assembly GCA_966111495.1 of uncultured Achromobacter sp. GTDB lineage: Bacteria > Pseudomonadota > Gammaproteobacteria > Burkholderiales > Burkholderiaceae_B > Achromobacter. The sequence goes on from CBHWAL010000499.1 coordinate 2,734, forward strand.
GACGGTGGAGACGCCGTCGGCCAATTGGTAGCGCATCACCTTGGGGATGGGCAGGCCGTCGATGGCGGCTTCGATGCCTTCCTGCAGTCCGGCGGCCAGTTGCGCACCCGCGGCCGTGCCGCGCGCCACCAGGTAGTCCTGCTTGCCGTCGGATTCACGGTCCAGCGTGGACACGTCGATGTTGTCCAGACCCTTGGCGGCCAGCTTCTTTTGCAGCGCGGGCGTGGCCTTGCCGTCTTCGGTCAGGCCGATCTTCACGGGCATCAGCTTTTCGGCATAGGCCTGGTCGGGCGCCTGGGCCAGCACGGCGGACAGGTGGACGGCCAGGCGGCGCGGCGTCGAGTACGGGGTGACGGCGCAGCCCTCGGCCAGCAGGCCGTGGCGGTCCAGCGTGGCGCGCACGCCTTCGGCAAAGGCCTGGCCCAGCTTCTGCAGGGCCTTGGGCGGGAGTTCTTCGGTCAGCAGTTCAACCAGCAGCGGGCGGATGTTCGTCGTCATTTATGCAGCCTCCCCGGCGGCCTTGTCGCGGCCCAGCATGGGAAAGCCCAGTCGTTCGCGGGAATCGTAGTAGGCCTGCGCGACGGTGCGCGACAGGTTGCGGATGCGGCCGATGTAGGCGGCGCGCTCGGTTACGCTGATCGCGCCGCGCGCATCCAGCATGTTGAACGTGTGCGCGGCTTTCAGCGCGGCCTCGTAGGCGGGCAGCGCCAGCGGCACGTCCATCAGGCGCTTGGCTTCGGCTTCGTAGTCGTTGAAATGCGCAAACAGCATCTCGGCCGACGAGTGTTCGAAGTTGTAGGTGGATTGCTCGACTTCGTTCTGGTGGAAC
>CBHWAL010000500.1:0-3539 GCA_966111495.1 uncultured Achromobacter sp.
GCTGTCGAGCTTCTGCTGCAGCAGTTCGCGTCCGGCGCCAGACTTGTCGCCCATCTTTTCCAGTGCCGCTTTGTACGCCACGTGCGCCTCAGCCTTCTTGCCCTGGGCACTCAGGACGTCGCCTTTCAATTCAAGGAACCGGACATCGAGCGCCGGTGCATGCTTGGCATCGAGTTGCTTGAGTGCCTCGTCGTAGGCCTGCTCGTCGAGTTGCACCGCGGCCAGGCGCAGTCGTGCCAGATCGCGGATTTCATCCTTGCCGTTTTCGGCGACCCAACTCAACTGGGTTTTGGCCGTTTTCAGGTCGCCCGCGTCAAAAGACTGCTTGGCAGCAACCATCGCTCCGAGCGAAGCGTAAGCAGTTCCACCGAATTTTTCGGCCAGTTCGCCGCGGTAGAAGCTTTCGCCGCCGGTTTCGGCGATGTCACGCAGGGTCTTGGCCTGGTCCGGAAAGCGCCACCATTCGCCCGCCTGCGGCGCGCGGCCCTGCGGCAGGAATGCTTCGGCAAAGCCGGGCTCGGCCGCGAGCTTGGGCGCCTGGTTGGCCCATTGGCGCGCAATGGTGGGCGACACCGCAAAGCCTTCCTCGGCGTAGGCGATGGCGGGTTCGAAGAGCTTGGCGAAAGGCAGCTTGCCGAAGCGGTCGGACAGGGCCTTCCAGCCGGCAATCTGGCCCGGCACGGTGACCGTGCCCCAGCCGGTGCCCGGCATGGCGTCGCGGCCCTTGAAGTAATCGGGCGTCCACGCGGCCGGCGCACAGCCGCTGGAGTTCAGGCCGTGGAGCTGGCCGTCGTGCCAGACCAGGGCAAACATATCGCCGCCGATCCCGTTCATGACGGGTTCGACGACGGTCAGGGCGATCGCAGTGGCAATGGCGCTGTCAACGGCATTGCCACCGGCCAGCAGCATGCGTAGTCCCGCCTGCGCAGCCAGCGGCTGGCTGGTCGCGACCGCGTTGGCGGCCAGGACCGGCATTTTTCGGGAAGCGTACGGAAAAGACCAATCGAAGGGGGAGGACATGGATGCTGGAACTCGTTAGAAAAATTACTGCGGGGTGATGCCGGCTTGGTCGATCAGCTGCTTGGTGCGCGGAATCTCGGCCTTGATGAAGGCGGCGAATTCCTCGCGGCTGCCGCCACGCGGCTCGGCGCCGGCTTCGGCGAGCTTACCGCGCAATGCGGGATCGGCGAGCACTTTGTTGACAGCCTGGTTGAGCTTGTCGAGGATCGGCGCGGGCGTGCCCTGCGGCGCGACAAGGCCGTACCACGTCGCGATGTCGTAGCCCGAGAAACCTTGCTCGGCGATGGTGGGGATGTCCGGCGCCAGCGCCGAGCGCTGCGAATTGGACATGCCCAGCGCCAGCAGCGAGCCGCTCTTGGCTTGGGGTAGGCCGGTCATGATGGTGTCGAAGTACATCGACACCTGACCGCTCAGCAGCGCGGGGATGGCTTCGCCGGCGCCCTTGTAGGGCACGTGCAGGATGTCGATGCCGGCGACGGACTTGAGCATCTCGCCCGCCATGTGCGAGGTCGTGCCCGTGCCGAACGAGGCATACGTCAGCTTGCCGGGATTGGCGCGCGCGTAGGCCACCATTTCGGGCAGCGTCTTGAACGGCTGCGACGGATTGGCCAGCAGGATGTTCGGCGTGTAGGCCACCATCGACACCAGCTCGAAGGCGTCGGGATCATAGGCCAGGCGCTTTTGCAGGAAGCGGTTGGTGACGACGGCCGCCGGACCGCCCATCAGCAACGTGTAGCCGTCCGCCGCCGACCGCGCGACCGACGCGCTGCCGATCGCGGCCGCGGCGCCCGGACGGGCCTCGATGACGAAGGGCTGGCCCAGTTCGGCGGACAGTGCCGCGCCGAGCTGGCGCGAGATCAGGTCCGTGGCCGAGCCGGCCTGGAAGGGCACAACGATGCGCACGGGATGCTGCGGCCAGTCCGTGGCTTGCGCGGCCGCTTGCGCCCCGAAGGCCATCGCGGCGGCGCCTGCCAGCGCCCGGATGAGACGAAATTTCATGGATTCCCCTTGATCGCGTTATGGAAAGCGTATGGGCCGGGTCGGGTCTCTTGCCCGTTCCGGCCCAGCAGGCGCGGCGTGCCGCGTCCTACCCTGGATTAAACGCAAGGTGCGCATACCCGGCCATTGGTGTTTGCATCCATGGATCATTGGATCCAGTTTGTGTTATTTTCGCCCTTATCTATCATGGCGGCTTTTCCAGCCCGGGGACGTCAGTGCTGCAATTCCAGAAGACAGCCATCAGCGCCGAAGACGAGGCGTACCTGCATCTACAGCGCGAAATCCGCCTGGGCCGCTATGCGCCCGGCCAGCGCCTCGTCCCCGACGTGGTGGCCGCCGAAATCGGCACCAGCCGCATGCCGGTTCGCGGCGCGCTGCGCCGCCTGGCCTCGGAAGGCCTGGTCGAAATCCGCGCCAACCGCGGGGCCGTGGTGCGCGGCCTGAATCAGCAGGAGATGCTCGAGGTCTTCGAAATGCGCTCGGTCCTCGAAGGCTTGGCCACGCGCAATGCCGTGGCCAACATGGGACCCGAACACATCCGCCGCCTGACCAACATGCTCGAGCAGCTGGACCAAGGCGCAAACGAAGACCTCGACTGGACCGCCGCCCACCGCGAATTCCATGAATACCTGTGCAGCTTCTGCAAGCAACCGCGCCTGTTGAACCAGATCTCGGAACTGCACTCGGTCGTCGAACCCTACATGCGCCTCTGGGCCGCCCAACCCGGCCGCGTGCTGCGCGTCCGTGAATCGCACCAGGAACTGATCGACGCGCTACAAACCCGCGACGCCGCACGCTGCGAGGCGGCGATGCGCCAGCATGTGCTGAACACGGTACCCGCCTTGCAGGCGTTTCTGGAGCAGTCGGGCTGATACACGCGCCGGTGCGGTAGCCCATTGCCGAAACCTGGGTGTCAGACTCCCTACGCCGGCGCTAGGCGTCCGACATCCTGCAGGGAACACCGACGCCAGGTGTCTGAACACGCTCATCGGTCCGCATGTAGCGATAGCTAATCACTACAGAGGCCAAGATACAAGGTGCCTGACACCCACAGAAATGGCGGTCATCGAACGCCGTCATCACACGGGTGTCTGACACCGCTCAACAGAAATCGACCCTTCAGGGCGTCACACCCCCTTCAACGCCGCCTTCTTCCTGCGCCCGATCTTCGCCTCGCTCGCAATCACACCTGCCACGATCAACGCCGCACCGACCAGCGCCAGCGCCGGCAGACGGTCGCCCGCCAGCCGCCCGACAATCCCGCCCCAAACCGGCTCGCCCGCGTAGATCACCGTCGCGCGCGTTGGCGATACCGACTTCTGCGCCCAATTCATCGTCAACTGAATAACGGCGCTGGCCAATCCCAGACCGATCGCGGCGCCCGCCCACAGCCACGAAAACGCCGGAATCGCCTCGCCCAACACCGGCATCAACGCAAATGACAACAGCCCCGCCGTCATCAGCTGCACGAACGTCACCCGGCGGCTGTCGACCTTGCTGGCAAACAGGCCGATCAGGAT
>CBHWAL010000501.1:0-3534 GCA_966111495.1 uncultured Achromobacter sp.
TCAGGAATTCACCCAACGTGTCGGCCTCGGGTAGTCCAAGGCGGGCCACGGCCTGTCCCGGCGGGAATTCCGAGAAGTAGAACTCGCCGTTTTCGACCAGCAGGCCGTCCGGGCGCGGACGCTGCTTTTCTTCCGGCACGCCCTTCAGCACGTTTTGCATGTAGTCCACCCAGATCGGCATGGCGACGCCGCCGCCGGTTTCGCGAGAACCCAGCGACTTAGGCTGGTCAAAGCCCAGCCAGGCGGTTGCCGCCAGCGTCGGCGTATAGCCCGAGAACCAGGCGTCCACGGATTCGTTGGTCGTGCCCGTTTTGCCGGCGATGTCGCCGCGCTTGAGCAGAGCGCGGGCGCGCGCGGCAGTGCCGTACGTGGTGACGCCGCGCAGGATGTCGTCCATGACCCAGGCGGTGCGCGGGTCAATGGCGCGGGCCGCCGCGTCGCCGGCGACAACCGGCTTGGACTGCATGATGACCTTGCCGTTGCTGTCGGTGACGCGGTCGATCAGGTAGGGCGTGACGCGATAACCGCCGTTGGCGAACACCGAGAAGGCGACGGCCAGCTGCAGCGGCGTGACGGAGCCGGCGCCCAGCGCCAGCGGCAGCACGGCGGGTTGGCGCGCTTTGTCAAAGCCGAAGCGGGTCAGGTAGTCCTGTGCGTACTGCGGGCCGATGGCCTGCAGAATGCGGATCGACACCATGTTCTTGGACTTGTACAGGCCTTGGCGCAGCGTGAGCATGGGCTCGTACTGGTTGCCGTAGTTTTTGGGGTTCCAGGCCTTGGAACCGGTTTGCGCGGCGGTCAGTTCAAACGGCTGGTCCGAGATCTGCGTGCCCGGCGTCAGTCCGCGTTCCAGCGAGGCGGCGTAGATGAAGGGCTTGATGTTCGAGCCCGGCTGGCGCCATGCCTGCGTCACGCGGTTGAAGTTGCCACGGTAGAAATCGAAGCCGCCGACCATGGCGCGGATGGCGCCGTCCTGCGGCGACAGCGCCACGAAGGCCGCCTGCACCGACGGCAGGTTGATGATTTCCCAGTTGTCGCCGAACTTGCGGATGTAGACCACGGAGCCGCGCTTGATGCGCTGCTCGGGCTTGGCCTTGTCGTTCAGCGCGCGGGCGACCACGCCCAGCACCTTCTTGTCCGTCACGGTGATGACTTCGCGCGAGCTGCGCGCCAGCTTCACTTCGGTGGGGCTGGCCGACAGCACCACCGCGGTCAGCAGGTCGCCGCTGTCCGGGAATTTGTCGAACACGCCATCCAGGAACTCGTCGAGCGCGGCGGGATTGTTCTCGGTGCCCGGGGGCAGGTCGAGCTGTTCTTCCGGGCCGGGGTAGGGCGCGCGGCGGGTGTATTCCAGTACGCCTTCGCGCACGGCGCGGTAGGCCGCTTCCTGGTCCTTGGACTGCACGGTCGTGTAGATGTTGATGCCGCGCGAATACACGTTGTCCTGGTACACGTTGTAGAGCAGCTGGCGCGCCAGCTCAGCCACGTACTCGCCATGGATGGAATAGCCGCCGGCCGGGGTGCCTTCGGCGGACTTCATGATGATGGGCTGCGCCATCGCCTGCTTGTATTCCGGTTCGGTCAGGTAACCCAGCGAGTGCATGCGGCCCAGCACGTAACGCTGGCGCAGTTCAGCGCGGGGGCGGTTGGCGATGGGATTGAAGCGCGACGGGGCCTTGGGAATGCCGGCCAGCATGGCGGCTTCGGCCGGCGTGACTTCCGACAGGGGCTTGCCGAAATACGTGCGCGAGGCGGCCGCGAAGCCGTAGGCGCGGTGGCCCAAGTAGATCTGGTTCATGTAGAGCTCGAGGATCTGGTCCTTGGTGAGCTCCGATTCAATCTTGAAGGTCAGCAGCAGTTCGTAGAACTTGCGCGAATAGGTCTTTTCGGACGACAGGTAGAAGTTGCGTGCGACCTGCATCGTGATCGTGCTGGCGCCCTGCGTTTTGGACATGCTGATCAGGTTGGTCAGGCCGGCCCGCACCACGCCCATCCAGTCGATGCCGCCATGCTGGTAGAAGCGGTCGTCTTCGGCCGCCAGTACCGCGGATTTCATGACGTCCGGGATTTCGTTGAAGCGCAGCACGTTGCGGCGTTCTTCGCCGAACTCGCCGATCAGGACGCGGTCTGCCGTGTACACGCGCAGCGGCACGCGCGGCCGGTAGTCCGTCATGGCGTTCTAGTCGGGCAGATTGGGCCACGCGAGCGCCAGCGCCATCCCCGCGAGCAGGACGCCGCACAGGAACAGGCCGGCGAAAAAGATGCCGGTTTTAACGAAGAACCGCAGTATCGGGGAGCCGCTGCTGGCGGGCTTGTCTTTTTTGGAGGAATTCTGGGGCTTGCTCATCGCGGCGATTTTACGGGTATCTCCGGGCCCACCTCATGGCGGGGGATCGGTTTCTGTAACAAAATAGTTCAGTGTGGTGCGCGGGCAACTGGCGGCAAATGTGATAATGCCGCCATGAACTTTGCCGCTAACTCATGTCCGGAGGCAGCCCCGGACCCGGAGCGCTCCGACGCAGCGCCTGAAAGCCAGCCCTGCACCGTCGAGTGCACGGGCAAGACCGTGTCGTTGCCGCACGACCTGCCGGTATTCTTGGTCGGAATGATGGGCGCGGGCAAGACAACCATAGGCCGTAGCCTGGCGCGGGCGCTGGGGCGCGACTTTATGGATCTGGATCATGAGCTCGAGGCGCGTTGCGGCGTGCGGGTGCCGGTAATCTTCGAAATCGAGGGCGAAGCCGGTTTTCGTCGCCGAGAGTCCGCCGCATTGGAAGAGTGTACCCAACGGCGCAACATAATTCTTGCCACGGGCGGCGGCGCCATCCTGGCCGCCGAGAACCGGCAACTGTTGCACGAGCGCGGCATTGTCGTCTATCTGCGAGCCAGCGTGGACGAATTGTTCCGCCGGACCTGCCGTGACCGCAACCGGCCCCTGCTGGCCACCGCCGACCCGCGCGGCACGCTGCGCGACCTGATGACCCGGCGCGAGCCCCTCTATAAAGAAGTCGCCGACCTGGTGGTGGAAACGGGTTCCATGCCGATCCACACCCTGGTTAAGGCGCTGCTGCCGCAACTACAAGCTTTCGAGAAGCGCATATGAACGTTGTTGACGTCGAAACCCCGGGCGGAAGCTATCCGATCCACATCGGTCCTGGCCGCCTGGACTTCCTGGATCAGTGCATCCCCGCGGATGCCACCGCCATTGCCGTGGTCACCAATCCGACCGTTGCGGCCCTGTACGCCGAGCGCGCCGAGGCCGCGCTGGCGCGCACGGGCAAGCGGGTGCTGCGCATCGAGCTGCCCGACGGCGAGGCCTACAAGGACTGGCAGTCGCTCAACCTGATCTTCGATGCGCTGCTGGGCAATCGCCTGGACCGGCGCTGCGTCCTGGTCGCCCTGGGCGGCGGCGTCATTGGCGATATGACGGGTTTTGCGGCGGCCGTGTACATGCGCGGCGTGCGTTTCCTGCAGGTGCCCACGACGCTGCTGGCGCAGGTGGACTCCTCGGTGGGCGGCAAGACCGCCGTGAAC
>CBHWAL010000502.1:0-3534 GCA_966111495.1 uncultured Achromobacter sp.
GTGCAGCTCAAGGAGCGCGACGGCTTCTACGCGCCTGACCACTTCCTGCGCGCCTCGCAGCTCGACAACGGGCTCGGCGAACAGAACAACCCCGACTGGAAGACGCTGGTGCTGGACGAGTCCACCGGCGATCTGGTGGCGCCCAACGGCAGCATCGGTTTCCGCTGGGGCGAGGGCGCTGTCAACGGCGGCGAAAAGGTCGGCCGCTGGAACCTCGAATCCAAGGACGGCGGCTCGGGCCGCGAAATCGTCCCGACGCTGACCCTGCTGGGCCAGTCGGACGACGTGGTCGGCGTGGGCTTCCCGTACTTCGGCAGCGAACACGACGAGCTCCTGGTGCGCAACGTGCCCGCCCGCCGCATCCGCCTGGCGGACGGCACCGAGGCGCTGGTTGCCACCGTCTATGACCTGCAGATGGCCAACTACGGCCTAGACCGCGGCCTGGGCGGCGGCAACGTCGCGTCTTCGTACGACGACGACGTTCCCTACACCCCCGCCTGGCAAGAAAAGCACACCAGCGTGCCGCGCGCGCAGGTCATCCAGGTGGCGCGCGAGTTCGCCCAGAACGCGCACGACACCGAAGGCAAGTCCATGGTCATCGTCGGCGCCGGCCTGAACCACTGGTACCACATGGACATGATCTACCGCGGCATCATCAACATGCTGATGATGTGCGGTTGCGTCGGCAAGAGCGGCGGCGGCTGGGCGCACTATGTGGGCCAGGAAAAGCTGCGCCCGCAGTTCGGCTGGGCGCCCCTGGCCTTCGCCTCGGACTGGGTCCGCCCGCCGCGCCAGATGAACGGCACCTCGTTCTTCTATGCCCACACCAGCCAATGGCGCCATGAAAAGCTGAACGTGCAGGAAGTGCTCGGCCCCACCGCCGACCGCGCCAAGTACGGCGAACTCAGCATGATCGACCTGAACGCCCGCGCCGAGCGCATGGGCTGGCTGCCGTCGGCACCGCAGCTGCGCACCAATCCGCTGGATGTCGTGGCGCAGGCCGACAGCCTGGGCAAGGACCCCGTCGCCCACGCGGTTGAACTGATGAAGTCGGGCGAACTCCGCATGTCCTGCGAAAACCCGGACGATCCCGCCAACTTCCCGCGCAACATGTTCGTGTGGCGCTCCAACATCCTGGGCTCCAGCGGCAAGGGCCACGAGTACTTCCTGAAGTACCTGCTGGGCACGCAGAACGCCGTGTTCGGCGACGAAGGCGATGCCATCAAGCCGACCGAAGTCACCTACGAGGAAGATGCGGCCGAAGGCAAGCTGGACCTGCTCACCGTGCTGGACTTCCGCATGAGCACCACGTGCCTGTACGGCGACATCGTGCTGCCCACGGCCACCTGGTACGAAAAGGACGACCTCAACACGTCCGACATGCACCCCTTCATCCACCCGCTCAGCGAAGCCGTGCAGCCGCTCTGGGAAAGCAAGACCGACTGGGAAATCTACAAGCTGCTGGCCAAGAAATTCACCGACATCGGCGGCCCGTACCTCGGCAAGCGCCGCGACCTGGTGCTGACCCCGCTGATGCACGACACCCCGGGAGAACTCGGCCAGGCCTTTGAACCCAAGGACTGGAAGCTGGGCGAGTGCGACCTGATCCCCGGCAAGACGGCGCCGTCCATGACGGTGGTCGAACGCGACTACAACGACATCTACCGCAAGTTCACGTCGGTGGGTCCGCTGCTGGATAAGCTGGGCAACGGCGGCAAGGGCATCAACTGGAATACCCAGCACGAAGTCCATGAACTGGCCGGCATCAACGACAGTGTCACCGAGACCGGCGTCAGCCAGGGCCGTCCGCGCCTGGACACCGCGATCGACGCGGCTGAAATGATCCTGACCTTCGCGCCCGAAACCAACGGCCACGTGTCGGTCAAGGCGTGGGAAGCGCTGGGCAAGATCACGGGCCGCGACCACACGCACCTGGCCGTCGGCCGCGAGCACGACAAGATCCGCTTCCGCGACATCCAGGCGCAGCCGCGCAAGATCATCTCGGCGCCCACCTGGTCCGGCCTCGAAAGCGAAGAGGTCAGCTACAACGCCGGCTATACCAACGTCCATGAACTGATCCCATGGCGCACCCTGACGGGCCGCCAGCAGTTCTACCAGGATCACCGCTGGATGCTGGACTTTGGCGAAGGCTCGTGCGTGTACAAGCCCGCCATCGACACCAAGACGGTTGCGCCCATGCTGGGCAAGTACCCGAACGGCGAAAAGGAACTCGTCCTGAACTGGATCACGCCGCACCAGAAGTGGGGCATCCACAGCACGTACTCGGACAACCTGCGCATGCTGACCCTGAGCCGCGGCGGTCCCCACGTGTGGGTGTCAGAAGCCGAGGCCAAGCAGGCCGGGCTGGTCGACAACGACTGGGTCGAAGTGTTCAACGTGAACGGCACGCTGACCGCCCGGGTGGTCGTGAGCCAGCGCGTTCCGGTCGGCATGTGCCTGATGTACCACGCCCAGGAAAAGATCGTGAACGTGCCGGGCGCTGAAACCAGCGGCAAGCGCGGCGGCATCCACAACTCGGTCACGCGCACGGTGCTCAAGCCGACGCACATGATCGGCGGCTACGCCCAGCAGGCCTACGGCTTCAACTACTACGGCACCGTGGGCGCCAACCGCGATGAATTCGTGGTCGTGCGCAAGATGAAAAAGGTGGACTGGCTGGAAGGCCCGCTCGTCGAAGAACTGCAACAAGAAGAGAAGCAATCATGAGGATACGCGCCCAAATCGGCATGGTGCTGAACCTGGACAAGTGCATTGGCTGCCACACTTGCTCGGTCACCTGCAAGAACGTCTGGACCAGCCGCGACGGTGTCGAGTATGCCTGGTTCAACAACGTGGAAACCAAGCCCGGCATCGGCTATCCGAAAGAATGGGAGAACCAGGAAAAGTGGAAGGGCGGCTGGAGCCGCACCGCCGCCGGCAAGCTGGAACCGCGTCAAGGCGGCAAGCTGCGCATCCTGGCCAACCTGTTCGCCAACCCGAACCTGCCCGCCATCGACGACTACTACGAGCCGTTCACCTTCGATTACGAGCACCTCAAGAACGCGCCGCTGTCTGAAACGCCGCCCACCGCGCGTCCGGTGTCGGTCCTGACGGGCAAGAAAATGGACAAGATCCATTGGGGCCCCAACTGGGAAGACGACCTGGGCGGCGAATTCAGCTCGCGCAGCCGTGACGCCCTGTTTGAAGGCGTGCAGAAGGAGATGTACTCCACCTTCGAAAACACCTTCATGATGTACCTGCCGCGCCTGTGCGAACACTGCCTGAACCCGGCCTGTGTCGCCAGCTGCCCGTCCGGCTCCATCTACAAGCGCGAAGACGACGGCATCGTCCTGGTCGACCAGGACAAGTGCCGCGGCTGGCGCATGTGCATCTCGGGCTGCCCGTACAAGAAGATCTACTACAACTGGAACAGCGGCAAGGCCGAGAAGTGCACATTCTGCTACCCGCGCATCGAGGCCGGCCAGCCGACCGTGTGCTCGGAAACCTGCGTGGGCCGCATCCGCTACCTGGGCG
>CBHWAL010000503.1:0-3530 GCA_966111495.1 uncultured Achromobacter sp.
CTGTTCGGCCGGCGCCACGGTGGGGGCCTGCACCTCGTCGGCGCCCGCGTTGGCGTCCAGATGCGCGCCGCCGATGAGATCGGTGCGGGCGATGGACGCGGCGGCATAGTCAAACGAGCGCAGCATGCCTGCCACGTCCTTGTAGGGGGACGACAGCGCGCGCCGCGCTTCCAGGCTGCTGATCGGTTCGCCCTCGAAGTCGATCAGGTAGGCGTCGGTCTGCGCGACAAGCACCTGGCCCAGGTGGAAGTCTCCATGAATGCGCAGCCAGGGCGAGCCGGCCTCAGCCTTCGCCATGGCGGTGATCCGTTCGGCCAGGCGCGCATGATGCTCGAAGAACCATTCAGCGCAGGCGCGCGACGGCTCTTCCAGCTTGTCCAGGGCGGCCCGCAGGTTTTTCTCGGCGCGGTCCAGCAGCGCGCGCACCTGTTCGGCCCGCGCGTCGGCGTCGGCTTCGCTGGCCGGGCGCGACTGGAAGCCGGCGTCATCGGTCGGCGCCGCCAGCACCGTGTGCATCTGGCCCAGGCGCTCGCCAATGGTCGCCGCCATGACCGCGTAGCCTTGCAGCGTTTCCTCGTATTCCTCGGGCGACGTCCCCACCAGCAGCGCATTCGCCAACGTGCGCTTCAGGAAGTCCAGCGTCCAGCTCCAGGCGTCGCCTTCATTGGGCACGTACCCGTGCGCCACCGCCAGCGTGTGCACGACCCCGTCGGCGTCCACGCGTTGCACTTCACCCAGCAGGGGCGGAATGTTGCCGTAGCCGGCGCGGGTGAGGTAGCGCGTCATTTCCGATTCCGGAGACAGGCCGGGCTGGACGCTGCGGATGAGTTTCAGGATCACCGCGTTGCCGACGATGACCGAGCTGTTGGACTGTTCGCCCGACAGCCAATGCATTTCCACATCGCCCTCGAAGTCCAGTTCCTTCAGGCCCGCCTCCGGCAGGAAGCGGATGGTGCCGGGCTTGTCTCCAGGCTTTCCGCCGCTGCGGCCGTCCAGCTCCGCGCCGGCCTGCATGGCCTTGAGCGTGCTGCGTACGAATCCGGGTTGCAGGAAGGCATCGGCCAGGACGCCGACCTCGGCGCCGCGTCGCACGCGCGCAATGGCGTACTGGATTACCGCCGTTTCATCCCAGACCAGCACGAAGGGCGCCTGGGCCCGGATGCCCTTGACGCCGTCTTCCGGCTCGATCTCGGCCCAGTAGTATTCGCCGTCCGCCGACGCGAACGGGGTGGCGTAGGCCAGCCGCGCGCGCGAGGGCGGCTCCGAACCCGGATACCAGCGCTGGCGCGCCAGATACTGCGGCAGGATCTCGCGTTCCAGCGTGGCGCGCGAGGCGTCGGTCAACGCCGCGCCGCCGCGCGTCTTGAGCACCAGCGTGATCAGTTCGGGCATCTGTTCGGGCGCCGTCGCATGCCATCCAGGCGGCGCGGCATCCTGGCTCAAGTCCATCCAGTAAAAGCCATAGGGCGGCAGCGTCAGCAGATACGGAAGTTCGCCGATCGCGGGGAAGGGCGTGCCGCCCAGCATTTCGACCGGCACCCGGCCATTGAACTCCTGCATGTGCAGCTCGACGGGCTGCGCCGCGTTCGACAGGTTGGCCACGCACAGGATCGTGGTGTCTTCCCATTGCCGCAGATAGGCCAGGATCTTGCGGTTGCCAGCAAAGATGAAGCGCAGCGTGCCGCGCCCGAAGGCATGGCTTTGCCCGCGCTGGGCCAGCAGGCGGCGTGTCCAGTTCAGCAGCGAATGCGGGTCGCGCTGCTGCGCCTCGACGTTGACGGCCTCATAGCCGTACAGGGGACCCATCAGCACCGGCAGCGGCAGGCGCTCCGGGTCGGCGCGTGAAAAACCACCGTTGCGGTCCGGCGACCATTGCATCGGCGTGCGTACGCCGTCCCGGTCGCCCAAGTGCACGTTGTCGCCCATGCCCAGCTCGTCGCCGTAATACAGCACGGGCGTGCCCGGCATCGACAGCAGCAGGCTGTTCATCAGCTCGACGCGGCGGCGGTCGCGCTCCAGCAGCGGCGCCAGCCGGCGGCGGATGCCCAGGTTGATCCGGGCGCGCGGCTCGGCGGCGTAGACGTTCCACAGGTAGTCGCGTTCGCGGCTCGTCACCATTTCAAGCGTCAGCTCGTCGTGGTTGCGCAGGAAGATGGCCCACTGGCAGGTGGGCGGAATGTCGGGCGTCTGGCGGATGATGTCGGTGATCGGGAAGCGGTCTTCCTGGGCGATCGCCATGTACATCCGCGGCATGAGCGGAAAGTGGAAGGACATGTGGCACTCGTCGCCCGCGCCGAAATACTCCTGCGCGTCCTCGGGCCACTGGTTGGCTTCGGCCAGCAGCAGGCGGCCCGGGTACTCGGTCTCGATCACCGCCCGGATCTGCTTGAGCACATCATGCGTTTCGGGCAGGTTTTCGTTGTTGGTGCCTTCGCGCTCGACCAGGTAGGGCACGGCGTCAAGCCGCAGGCCGTCCACACCCATGTCAAGCCAATAGCGCATGACGGACAGCACTTCCTTGAGCACCTGCGGATTGTCGTAGTTCAGGTCGGGCTGGTGCGAGTAGAAGCGGTGCCAGAAGTAGGCGTTGGCCACCGGGTCCCAGGTCCAGTTCGACGTTTCGGTATCGCAGAAGATGATGCGCGTGCCGGCGTAGGCCTTGTCGTTGTCGGACCACACATAGAAATTGCGCGCCGCCGAGCCGGGCTTGGCCGCGCGGGCCCGCTGAAACCAGGGGTGCTGGTCCGACGTGTGGTTGACCACCAGCTCGGTAATGATGCGCAGGCCGCGGGCGTGTGCGGCCCGGATCAGCTTGCGCACGTCGGCAATGGTGCCGTAGTCCGAATGCACGCCGCGATAGTCGGCAATGTCGTAGCCGTCGTCGCGGCGAGGCGACGGGTAGAAGGGCAGCAGCCAGATGGTGTTGACGCCCAGGCTGGCGATGTAATCCAGCTTGGAGATCAGGCCTGGCAGGTCGCCGACGCCGTCGCCGTTCGAGTCAAAGAAGGATTTGACGTGCAACTGGTAGATGACGGCGTCCTTGTACCAGAGGGGATCGTCCTGAATGGTTTGGGCTTTACTCATCATGGCGTTGGGCGCGGGCTTCATCCATGCAGCGAAAGCCGCCACACGCGATAAGGTTGGTCGGGGGTCAGCGTCAGATTGCGGTGCTTCTCGTGCCAGGTCTCGCGGGTTTCGGTCAGCAGGTCTTCGGCGGACAACTGGCCGGCATCGGCCTCGCCAAACAGCCAGAACGGCGCCTCGACCCGCGTTTGCTGAGCCTGGAACGGATCCAGGCTGATGACGGCCAGCACCACATTGCCGTGGCCCGGCGTGGACTTGTAGAACGCCAGCACGCGGTTGTTGCTGCTGGTAGTCAGGGTCAGCCCGCGATGCGTCTGCAACGCGGGGTTCGCACGGCGGATCTGGTTCAGGCGTGTGATCTCGGCGCGGATGTTGCCCGGCGCGTGCCAGTCGCGCTGGCGCAGTTCGTGCCGAGCGCGCAGGTCGCGCCGAGTGGCTCCGTCGTC
>CBHWAL010000504.1:0-3528 GCA_966111495.1 uncultured Achromobacter sp.
GCTAACAAACAGTTGAAAGCGCTTAGAATTCCCGGATAATGCGCCGCTTTTCTTGACCTAGTCAAGTATGGATACTACGTATTTCTGCGTGTAATTTTCAGTAAGTTGAGTGGTTGCCGTCCCCAGTTTAAATAGAATAGCCGCCCTATGAGTTCTACCTTGGATTCCCAGCATGACTTGGTCGTCGAGAAGGCGCCGGCACGCACTGCGCCGCCGCCGATGTACCAGGTGCTGCTGCTCAACGACGACTACACCCCGAGGGAGTTCGTCGTTAACGTGCTGCAGAAATTCTTCAATAAGAATCAGGAAGAAGCGACGCGGATCATGCTGCAAGTGCATCACGAAGGCCGTGGCGTCTGCGGGGTTTACCCGCGTGACCTCGCCGCCACGCGCATTGCGCAGGTCGGACAATATGCGCGGGCGCGTCAGCATCCGCTGCAGTGCGTAATGGAACCAGTTTGATTTCGACAAAATACAGCGCCGCCAGCAATGGCGGCGTTGTGCTGCCGGTTTCATCCCGGGTACGGGGATGATCGGTTTTGCCGCGTAACGGGAAGCGCGCGGCACATGCGGGTCGGCAGCTCCGCCGCTAAGGAGCGTTGTGTTCTAGTGGGCGGGGAGGTTTCGCCGTGAGTGGAAAGTTCAACAAGACCTGGCTGGCTGTAGCCGGGGTCGCGGTGTTGGCCGGCGCCATTGGCGTGGGCTGGTGGATGGGCAAGGGGCAGCAGCCGGCGGGTCCGGCAGCGGTTCCAGCAGCGCAGACGGCAACCGCCCCTGCCGCGCAGGCGCCGAGCAGCGCGCCGCCAACCCTGCCCGCCACGGCAACCGTGGGTGCCGCGGATCCCTTCGCAGCGCTCAATTGCCAACCTCGCCAATACAACGATGCCTTGTCGCTGGCCGTGACCTTCACGCAACCGGTGGATGCCAAGAGCAATCTGGACGCTTTCCTTCAGGTGACCGATACGGGTTCGACGGCTGGCAAGGCCGACGAGGACAGTGAATCGGCCGCCGCGCCGGGCCAGCAGCCGGCCTCGGTGCGTCCTGGCGATTCCGCGCCCAAGGGCAAGATCCTCAAGGGCAACTGGGTCGTTGGCGACAATCCGCGCGTGGTGTACTTCCCCTACGTGCAGCCGCAGCGCTCTTATGCCATCACGGTCCGTTCGGGCCTGCCCGGCGCGGGCGAAAAGGTCGCGTTGACCGAGGCTTCGCATTGCGAAGTCAACACGCAGGCCATGCCGCCGTCGTTCTACTTTGCGAGCCGTGGCGTGGTGCTGCCGGCTGGCCAGAACGGCGGTCTGCCGGTGGCCACGGTCAACGTGCCTGAGGTCGACGTGCAGTTCCTGCGCGTGTCCCCCGACCGCGTGCCCGAACTCTTCGACGCTGTCCTGGGCGTGGGGCGCACGCCCGCCGCCTCGGAAGACGAGGACGACGGCAACTATGACGAAAACGACTGGCGCTATGCCGGCAATCGGAGCCTGAAGGGCTCGGTCAGCAACTGGGACCTGGACCGGCTGAATTCGCTGACGACCAGCGTCTATCAAGGCCGCTTCGTCACCGACGACAAGCCGAACCGCCGCCATGTCACGTTCCTGCCCGTCGAGGGCATCAAGGAACTGCAGGAGCCGGGCATCTACGTTGCGGTCATGAGCCAGCCCGGCCGTTTCCGCTACGAAAACCAGGGCACCTATTTCTACGTCAGCGCCATCGGCCTGCACGCGCGCCGCTCCAGCGACCGCATCGAAGCGTATTCGGTGTCGCTGAAGTCCGGCCAGGCCATCTCGGGCGCGGTGTTTGAACTGGTGGACGGCGCCGGCAAGCCGCTGGCCAAGGCCGCCGCCGATGCGCAGGGCCATGTCCGCTTTGACGGCAGCTTTGCCAATGCCCGCGTCATCCGCGCCTCGCGCGACAAGGAAATGACCGTGCTGGCGCTGGGCGAGCCCGCGCTGGACCTGTCCGAGTTCGATACGGGCGGCCACGCGTCGCGCGCCAATAATCTGTTCGTCTACGCCGGCCGCAACCTGTACCGCCCCGGCGAAACTTTCCACGTATCGGTGCTGCCGCGCGACCTCGACGGCCGCGTGCTGACGCCGTCGCCGCTGACCGCGACGCTCAAGCGTCCCGATGGCCGCACGATGCAGACCGCGCTCTGGCAACCGCAGAAGGATCTGCCGGGTTACGTCGAGCGCGCAATCGATCTGCCGCTGGATGCGCAGACCGGCACGTGGCTGCTGGAACTGCGCGTGGATCCGTCCTCGCGCGCCCCGGACGCCTCGTGGAAGTTCCAGGTTGAAGAGTTCCTGCCCGAACGCATGAAGATGGCGCTGACCTCCGGCCAGGACGTGCTGTCCCCCGACGAGGAACTGACCGTCGACGTGCAGGGCGACTACCTGTACGGCGCGCCCGCGGCGGGCAACCGTCTCTTGGCGACCTTCCAGGTCAAGCGTGACCGCTTTGCGCTGGCCCAGCAATGGCCGGGCTTCATCTTTGGCGATGTGGCCGACGACACGCGCCGCAGCTTCGGCGAACTGCCGGAGTCCGCGCTGGACGACAAGGGCCGCGCCCAGCTCGACGTGAACCCGAACGCCGCCGGCACGCATTCGCCCATGAAGGTCCGTGTGTCCGCCAGCCTGCTCGAATCGGGCGGCCGCCCGGTGGTCCGCTCCATCGAGCGCACCGTCTGGCCCGCCGAGAAGCTGATCGCCGTCCGTCCGCAGTTCGACAGCGACGTCGCCCGCGAGAACGCGCCCGCCGGTTTTGAAGTGATCCGCGCCAACGCGCAAGGCACGATCGAACCGCTCGCGCAGGCGCAGATGCGTCTGTTCCGCGAAGAGCGCCAGTACTACTGGCGGTTCGACGACCAGCGCGGGTGGAACAGCGGCTATACCGAAACCGAAGAACTGGTCGACTCGCGCGAGATCGCGCTGAAAGACCGCTCCCAGCTGACTGTCCCGGTCAAGTGGGGCCGCTACCGTCTGGAAATCACGGATCCGGAAACCGGCGAAACGATGCGCTATCGTTTCTATGCCGGCTGGAACGCGCAGGACGCCGATGCCATGGGCAACCGTCCCGACCGCGTGCAGATGAAGCTGGAAGGCGTGCCCGCCAAGCCGGGCGACACCGTCAAGCTGACGCTGACGCCGCCGCATGATGGCCAGGCGCTCATCACCGTCGAAGGCGATCGCATGCTGTGGTCCAAGTGGGTGGCCGTTAAGGCGACGGGCACCGAGGTCGAGATTCCGGTCGACAAGGCATGGAAGCGTCACGACCTGTACGTGGCCGCCGCGGTGTTCCGCCCGGGCAGCGAGGGTGACCGCGTCACGCCGGCCCGCGCGCTGGGCCTGGCGTTCCTGCCGATCGCCAGCGCCGACCGCAAGCTGGACGTCAAGCTCACTGCCGCGCCCAAGGCCGTGCCGGAAACCAAGACGACCGTGCGCGTCAAGGTTGACGGCGCGCAGGGCAAGCAGGCGATGGTGACGTTGTCCGCGGTCGACGTGGGCATTCTCAACATCAACCAGTACGCCACGCCCG
>CBHWAL010000505.1:0-3480 GCA_966111495.1 uncultured Achromobacter sp.
CGATGTGGTGCTGGCCATCGGCAACCCGTTCGGCGTGGGCCAGACCGTGACCATGGGCATCGTGTCGGCGCTGGGCCGCAGCCACCTGGGCATCAATACCTTCGAGAACTTCATCCAGACCGATGCCGCAATCAACCCCGGCAACTCGGGCGGCGCACTGGTGGATGCGCAGGGCAACCTGCTCGGCATCAACACGGCGATCTATTCGCGCTCGGGCGGCTCGCTGGGTATCGGTTTCGCCATCCCGGTTTCGACGGCCAAGCAGGTGATGGAGTCGATTATCTCGACCGGCAGCGTGTCGCGCGGCTGGATCGGCGTCGAACCGCAGGACATGACGCCGGAGATTGCTGAATCGTTCGGACTCGATGCCAAGGAAGGCGCACTGATCGCTGCCGTGGTCCAGGGCGGCCCGGCCGACAAGGCGGGCGTTCGGCCCGGCGATGTGCTGACCAAGGTGGATGGCTTGTCGATCACGGACACCACCGCGCTTCTGAATGCGATTGCCCAGCTCAAGCCCGGCGTGGACATCAAGATGACGGTGATCCGGCGTGGCAAGCCGACGGACCTGACGGTCACCATCGGCAAGCGGCCACCGCCGCCGCGCCGGTCGCTGCCGTTTGAAGAGGAAGAGTAAGCGGGTTTTTTTCCCCACCGGAGTCAGCAAACCCGCCAGCGATGGCGGGTTTTTTATGGCCGCATTCCCGGGGGACGTGGCGGCGGCAGGACGAGTCGGCGTGCTTCGACTTGCAGCATAGCCGCAGGCGTCATGCCGCACGACGCCGGTTGTTCAGGCGATTGCAGCCCATCGGGACCGGTCCACCGGCATGCCATGCTTGGCGGCCACGATCCGTGTGGCGCGCCGGCGAGCTTCTCGGCCCCGAGGACCAATGGACCGTCGCGCGGTCCGGCGGCAATGCGTAAGCGGCGCAAGGCCCCAGCCGTGTCGCTGATTGCCTCCATCGAATTGCACAAAAGAAAACGCCGGCATCCTTGCGGATGCCGGCGTTTTTCAAGTCAACCTTAATCGGGCGGAAGCCCGCGTCAGATTAGAACTTGTGGCGCAGGCCGACCACAGCACCGAACTGGTCCTTGCCAGCTTGGACGGTGTTGAAGCCGTTCACGCCCAGCAGCGAACCGTTGTCGTTCAGAGCGTACGACAGCGAGGTGTACACGTCGGTACGCTTCGACAGCGCGTAGTCGGCGGTCACGACGAATTGCCACGGATCGGCGTCGGTCTTGCGGAAGTCTTGGTAGTACGCAGCGCCCGACAGCGAGAACGCCGGGGTCAGCTGGTAACCCAGACCCAGCCAGTACAGGTTGGAGGTACCGTTGATGCCCAGCGGGTTGGCGGCAGTCGCCACTTGGCCCGGCAGAGCGGCGCCGTCGGCAGCCTTGGCCCAACGGTAGCCAGCGTAGACCTTGGCCGGGCCGAAGGCGTAGTTGGCACCAACGGTGGCGCGGCGGATACGCTGACCGCTTGCGTCGACAGGAGCAGCGGCGGTGCCGGTGGTCGTGCCGTGCACTTCGTCATAAGCAGCACCAACCGAGAACGGGCCAGCTGCGTAGTTCAGCATTGCGCCGTACTCTTGGCCGCGGCGGAAGGCGCCGGCGACTTCTTGGCCGTTGTTGTTGAAGCTGTAGAAGGCCGAAGCGGTCAGGCCACCGAACTTGCCGATGTACTTGACGGTGTTGTCGGCGCGCGAAGCGAAGGCGGCGTCCTGAGCCAGGATACCGTAGCGCGACGAGATGGCCATCGGGTCATAGATCAGGCCGAAGTCGTAGAAGGCGGTCTGTTGACGGCCCAGCAGCAGCGAACCGAAGTTGCTTTGCAGACCGACATAGGCTTGACGACCAAACAGACGACCACCTTGCGACGAACGACCGTCATCCAGGTCGAAACCGCTTTCCAGGACGAACACGCCCTTCAGACCGCCACCCAGGTCTTCCACGCCACGCAGGCCCCAGCGCGAACCGGACTGGTTACCCGACGACATGCGGAACAGATCGTCGCCGGCAGCGTTGGCCTTGCTGACGTATTCGAGGCCGACGTCAGCCACGCCGTACAGGGTCACGCTCGACTGGGCATACGCGCCACCAGCGGCCAGAGCGGCGACGGCAGCAGCAAACAGTTTCATCTTCATATCGACACTTTCCTTGTCAACTGATTGGGAAATCTTGGTTGCCCAAGTGCTTGGGCGACGCATTTACATTCACGTCTGCTGCGTATTATGTGCCAGCCCCCCCGGCCGTCAGAAGGCTTTTTCGGCGTAAACCGTGCTTACCGGCGGTTTTTGTTGTGGGGGAGCAACAGGAATGCGGGCAAAAATCCCCATTTTGGTGCAAACCAGCGCCGCGGCTTGCGAAAAAGCCTGCCTCAGCGCGATTCGTCCGGTTGCGTTTCTGCGGAAGTGGCCTGCTCGGCTGCCGGACGGCCGATGAAACGGGCCAGTATCAGCCCAAGTTCATAGAGGGCCACCAGGGGAACCGCCAGCAACAGTTGCGACAGCACGTCCGGCGGCGTGACGATGGCCGCGATGATGAAGGCCCCGACGATCACATAGGGGCGGATCTGCTTGAGCTTTTCCAGCTCGACCACACCAAACCGCACCAGCACGATCACCACCACCGGCACTTCGAAGGTAATCCCGAAAGCCAGGAACGTGGTCATGGCGAAGCTGAGGTATTTGTCGATGTCGGTGGACATCTCCGCCCCCAGCGGCGCGTTGTAGTGCGCCATGAAATGGAACACCGTGGGGAACACCAGAAAATAGGCAAACGCCACGCCGCACAGGAACAGGAAATAACTGCTCGATACCAGCGGCAGGATCAGGCGCTTCTCATGCTGGTACAGGCCCGGCGCGACAAACTGCCAGACCTGGTACAGCACCCATGGCAGCGCGATCAGGAATGCCACCAGCAAGGTCACCTTCATCGGCACGAAGAACGAGCCGGTCACGTCCGTGACGATCATCTTGCCGCCCTTGGGCAGCGATTCCATCAGCGGCGCGGAGAACAGGTTGAAGATGACCGGCGCCCAGTAGACCAGCGAGACGAACACCAGGATGATGCCGGCCACCGCCTTGACCAGTCGCTGGCGCAACTCGATCAGGTGGGAGATAAAGGTTTCCTGCTGCGACTCGTCTTGCGGGTCTTGGGGATCGGAGGACCGGGTGTCGCTCATGGCGTGAACCGCTCAGCCGCGAGGGCTGGCAAGTGGATCGATGAAACCGCAACGTGGCGGCGTGGGGAGGCGGACACAACGATAGCGGCCACCGCGGCCGGCAGGACTTCGCCGCGCGCCATGCTTATTCGAAGAAGGAACGGGAGGGCCGGCTCGCCGGCCGGTGCCGCTTGACGCGCGCCGCGCCCGACTGCACCCAGACGCGGACATTGTGCTGGCGCTTGAACCACAGCGGGCGCGCGCCCTGCTTGACGCGCCAGCTCTTGCGCCCGTTGTGCGCCTTGTGCGCCGCGTCCCAG
>CBHWAL010000506.1:0-3480 GCA_966111495.1 uncultured Achromobacter sp.
AGCGTTCCCCAAATGCCCCACAACCACGTAAAGAGCAGCAGCAGGATGAAAACGGCCACCGCATTCATCCGCGCGATGCGCCCGGACATCCAGGTCGTGACGACCACGCCCATCAATAGCGCGATTGCGACCGAACTCATGGAGATGGCCAACGCGGGGCCGATCTCACCGAATTGCACCAGCCCCGCGATTGCGGTGCCCACCGCCGTCATCAGCGGTCCGAAGTACGGGATGATGTGCAGCGCGCCCGCCACCACTGCCCAGGTCGCGGCGTTTTCCAGCCCGAGCAAGCGGAAGGCGATCCACGACAACAGCCCCAGCGCCACATTGGTGACCAGCATCATCGCCATGTACATGTGGATCGAGTTGTTGATCTGGTCCAGCATGTGCACGCTGATCTTTTTCTGCGATAGCGTGTTGCCGGCCATCTTGACGAACTTGCGCTTGAACGCGTTGCCCGACAGAAGCAGGAAGAAGACCAGGAACACGCACATGGTGGCCTGTCCGACGAAGGTGGCCAAGCCCTTGGAGCCCCACAGCAGAATGTCGCTCAGGCCGCCGTCCGACTTGGCGACGACCACCCGCCCGCTGGGGGTGGGCGCGCCGGACTCCTGCAGGATGCTTGCTGCATTGCGCAATTTTTCCATCAGGGAGCCGTCGCCGCTCAAAAGGCCGCCCAGCGTGCGGGACAGCTTGCCCGATATCTCCGGCAGCGCGTTGATCATGGCGCTGACCTGGTCCTGCGTGACATAGATCACGCCTACGATCCCGACGGCGATGGCCGACATCACGAGGATGGTGCCCAGCGCACGCGGCACGCGGTACCGTTCAAGCAAGGCGACGACAGGATCCAACGTATAGGCGACCACAATCGCCATGACCACGGGAACGATGAATTCCTGAGCCGCCTTCAATCCGAACAAGACGGCCAGGACGGTCAGCGTCACCAGACAGAAGCCGCTGACGCGCACGAGCGGCGTCGGGGATGGCGGCTTGATGAGGCCGGCGTCCTGAGCCGTGACTTTGTCCTCGGCGGGATCGGTTTTTTCCCCCGCCGGCTCGGTGTTTTTGTCGGCGGCCTCGGCCGCTACGGGTTCCGGGCCTTCCCTCTGCGGCGAAGTGTCCACTGGCGTCGCGCTGTCCATCTTTCCCCTCACATCCGGTTTGCGAAGGCAGTCAGCAAGTTGCGTGCCTGGACGATTCAGCCGTTGCTGATTGCCAGCAGGCCCGGTTCACCATCGTGCCGCCGCTGCGCTCGTTCCAGGATGAATTCAATGATCATCGCAAGCGCACGCGGATGGTGACGATTGGGCATGTAGAGCATATACATGCCGCGCCCAAAAATGCTAAGCCGCCAGTCGGTCAGCGCAGGCACAAGTTCGCCGCGCGCGATGTCCTCGTGCACCACATAGTCCGGCACCACGCCGACACCGAGGCCCGCGCGGATGGCATCGCGCAGGAAGGCATAGTTGCGGGAAATGACAGTGGGCTCTAGAACCACATGCTGGCGAGGCTGCCCGCCATAGTACGCAGACAGTCGCAGAGGCCGGCCAATCACGGCGGCGCTGATGACGGGCGTTCCGGCCAGGTCCTCGGGCCGCTGGGGAAGCCCATGGCTGTCGGCGTACTCCCGCGACGCACAGGCCACATAGCGGACCTGGCCGAGTTCGCGCGCGACCAAATGCTGCGGCGGTTCGGACATGATGCGCACGGCAATGTCGACCTCGTCGCGCAGCAGGTCCTCGACACTGTTTTCAAACAGCACGTCCAGCACGATGTCGGGATACGTCTTCTTGAACTCCAACAGCCAGGGGGTCATCACAAATTGGCCGTAGCCGCTGGGCACGCTGAGACGCACCTTGCCCTGCGGCGTCTTGCCCAGTGTTTCGACCGATTCGCGCGCGGACGCCAGTTCGTCCTGAATGCTGCGCCCGTGCTTGTACAGCTTCAGGCCGATCTCGGTGGGTTCCACGCGCCGCGTCGTGCGCCGCACAAGCTGCATGCCGACCGAACGTTCGAGCTGGCTCAGGTGATAGCTGACGTTGGCGCGCGTCATTTTCAGACGGCGCGCGGCCTCGCTGAGATTGCCCGCGTCCAGAATTTCGACAAGCAAGATGAGGGATTTGGTGTCCATAGCGGCGCTCCTTGCCGAGCATTGTCAAATTTTCTTGTCCGGAGTGTCAATTATCGATGCCATTGTCAAGACATCTTTGCTGCGAAAGAATAAAGCCATAAGAGGATGGGCCACCCCTGGTCCGCCACGCTCCGTTCGCGCAAGGCGTCGGCGCACCGGCATGCCGGCGCGCCGCGCGAGCAGGAAGCATCATTGGAGACACTGTCCATGACAGACAGCGCAAGCACCGGGGCGGCCCAGACGCGCCGCTACGAAGACATCCTGGTCGTCGTCATCGACCATCCCCCCGTGAATGCCCTGAGCGCCGTCGTGCGCCGCGATTTGTCGGACGCCATCGCGCAGGCGCAGACGGACACGCGGGTTCGCGCGATTCTGCTGTTGGGCGCGGGCAAGAACTTCATCGCGGGCGCCGACATCCGCGAGTTCGGCAAGCCGCCGCAACCGCCTCTGCTGCCGGACCTGTGCAACCAGATCGAAGCCAGCGCCAAGCCTGTCGTTGCGGCGCTGCATGGCGCAACGCTGGGCGGCGGCCTGGAGATAGCTCTGGCAGCGCACTATCGCGTGGCGCTGACCAGCGCCAAACTGGGCCTGCCCGAAGTGAACCTGGGCCTGCTGCCCGGCGCGGGCGGCACGCAGCGCGCGCCCCGCCTGATGGGTGCGCAGGCCGCGCTGGACCTGATGCTGACCGGCAAGCACTTGCACGCCGACGCCGCCTTGGCCTCGGGGCTGGTCGACGCGCTGTCCACAGAGGAAGATCCGCTGGACGCGGGCCTTGCCTACACGCGCGAACTGCTGGCGTTGAACGCCGGCCCGCGCCGCACCCGCGATGCGGCCGAGGCCCTTGCAGATCGGCAAGCACAACTGGCGGTGGTGGATGCCGCCGCCGAACGCGTCGCCGCGACCACCCGTGGCCTGTACTCGCCCGCCAAGATCGTGGATGCGGTGCGCGCGGCCATCGAACAGCCCTTTGACGAAGGCCTGCGCATCGAGCGCGCGCTCTTCCTGCAATGCCTGGACAGCCCGCAGCGCGCCGCGCTGGTCCATGCGTTTTTTGCCGAGCGAGAAACCGCCAAGATTCCCGAACTGAAGGAAGCGCGCTCGCGCCGTCTTGAGCGCGTGGGCATCGTTGGCGGCGGCACCATGGGCGCGGGCATCGCCGTGGCCGTGCTGGATGCGGGGCTGCCAATCGTGATGGTGGAACAGGACGAAGCCGCGCTGACGCGGGGCCGCGCCCGCGTCGAGCAGGTGTACGACCTGCTGGTCAAGAAAGGCCGGATCACCGCCGAAGAACGCGAGGCGCGCCTGGCGCGCTACACCGGCGCCACCAGCTACGACGCGCTGGGTGA
>CBHWAL010000507.1:0-3449 GCA_966111495.1 uncultured Achromobacter sp.
CTGCAGAAGGAATCCGCCGGCGGCAACTTCCAGGTCGTGATGCTGGGCTGGTCCGGCCGGGTCGATCCCGACGGCAACATCCACGCCTTCGTCACCTGCAAGGGCGCGCTGAACGATGGTCACTATTGCAATCCAGAAGTCGACAAGCTGCTGAACCAGGCCCGCACGGTCCCGGACGAAGCCAAGCGCAAGGTCATCTACGACCAGGCGCAGACCATCATCCAGGACGAACTGCCCGGCGTGTACAACTACTACCAGCCGTGGCCCTTCGTGATGGGCAAGAAAGTCCAGGGCTTCACGCCCTATCCGGACGGTATGATCCGGCTCAAAGGCGTGACGTTCGCGCAGAAGTAATGTCGGAGCGGCGAATGCCCGCCGCGCCCGCCGGACGCGCCTTGCGCGTCCGGTTGTCGTTTGCGGCGGACGCGCATCGGGCCCTGTCCGGCCGTCGCCGTCCGTCGTTCCTGTCTTACGGTTTCCCACATGCTTAAACTCATCTTGCGCCGCGTGATCGTCGCGATCCCGACACTGATACTGGTGTCGATGATCGTGTTCATGCTGCAAAAAATCCTGCCCGGCGATCCGGTGCTGACCCTGGCCGGCGAAGAGCGCGATCCGGCCGTCCTGGATTACCTGCGCGACAAATACCGCCTGAACGACCCGTTGCCGATGCAGTACGCGGCGTGGGCCGGGCAGGTCCTGCAAGGCGATCTGGGCAAGTCCCTGCGAACCGACGTGCCCGTCACGACGCTGATCGCGCAAAAGCTGCCCGTCACCCTGCAACTGGCGGCCATGGCGATGTTCTTTGCGCTGCTGGTGGGCATTCCCATGGGCATCATTGCCGCGGTGCGTAAAGGCAAGCCCGTCGAGATGGGCGCCAATATCGCGGCGCTATCCGGTATGTCCATCCCCAATTTCTGGCTGGGCATCATCCTCATCATGGTGGTGTCGGTGCAGTGGAAGCTGCTGCCGGCATCGGGCTATGTGTCGCCGTCTGAAGACTTCTGGCTGTCGATCAAGACGATGCTGATGCCGTCGCTGGTGCTGTCCACGGCGATCGCAGCGTACCTGATGCGCCACACGCGTTCGTCGATGCTGGAAGCGCTGTCGGCGGACTACGTGCGCACCGCCCGCGCCAAGGGCGTATCGCCGCGCAGCGTGGTGCTGCGCCATGCGCTGCGCAATGCGCTGATGCCGATCGTCACGCTGGTGACGCTGCTGTTCGGCGAACTGCTGGCGGGCGCCGTGCTGACCGAACAGGTCTTCACGATCCCGGGCTTCGGCAAGCTGGTGGTCGACGCGGTGTTCACCCGCGACTACGCGGTGGTGCAGGGCGTGGTGCTCTGCGTGGCGGTGGGCTTCATTCTGATGAACCTGCTGGCCGACATCCTGTACATCCTGGTCAATCCCCGCCTGAGGCACTCATGAGCGCAATTCCTGCAACGGCCGCAGCCGTCACGCCGCCCCGCAGCCGCAATCGCGCCTGGGCCAAATTCAAACGCAACCGCATCGCGATGCTCGGCCTGGGCATTGTGCTGTTCTTCGTGCTGGTGGCCATCCTGGCACCGCTGATCGTCGGTCAGGATCCGCTGCAAACCAGTTTCACGTCGATCCGCAAGGCGCCCTCGGCGGCGCATTGGCTGGGCACGGACGAGCTGGGCCGCGACATCTACAGCCGCATGGTCTACGGCGCGCGCGCCTCGCTGATGGCGGGCCTGGTGTCGGTGCTGATCGCGCTGATCGTGGGCGTGCCTTTCGGCCTGGCCGCGGGCTACTTCGGCGGCTGGACGGACAGCATCATCTCGCGCGCCACCGAGGCGCTCCTGGCCATTCCCTTCCTGATTCTGGCGATTGCGCTGGCGGCCTTCTTGGGGCCCAGCCTGACCAACGCGATGATTGCCATCGGCGTGTCGGCCGCGCCCAAGTTCATCCGGCTGACACGGGGGCAGGTGCTGGCGGTCAAGAACGAGGACTACGTGCAGAGCGCCCGCGCGCTGGGCGCGTCGGACCTGCGCATCATCGGCCGGCACGTGTTCCCCAACGTGATGCCGCCGCTGATCGTGCAGGCCACCATCACGATCGCCACGGCCATCATTGCCGAGGCCAGCCTGTCCTTCCTGGGCCTGGGCTTGCAGCCGCCGACGCCTTCGTGGGGCTCGATGCTCAACACGGCCAAGAACTTCATGACCCAGGCGCCCTGGATGTCGATCTTCCCCGGATCGGCCATTTTCCTGGTGGTGCTGGGCTTCAATCTGCTGGGTGACGGGCTGCGTGACGCGCTCGATCCGCGTCAGGAAAAGTAATCGATATGGCAACCATGGATTCCAACCGCGTCGTGCAGGTCAATGACCTGACGGTGCGGTTCAAAACGCCCGAACGCACCGTGGAAGCGGTGCGCAATGTTTCCTTTCACGTCAACCGCGGCGAAACGCTGGCCATCGTGGGCGAGTCGGGCTCCGGCAAGTCGGTGACTTCGCTGGCGCTGATGCGCCTGGTCGAATACGGCGGCGGGCACATCGCCAATGGCGGGATGCTGCTGCGCCGGCGCAGCGGCGACGTCCTGGACCTGGTCAGCGCGCCCGATTCCACGCTGCAACGCGTGCGCGGCGCGGACGTGGCGATGATCTTCCAGGAGCCGATGACGTCGCTGAACCCCAGCTTCACGGCGGGTAACCAGATTGCCGAAGCGTTGCAGCTGCACCAGGGGCTGGACGCGGCGGCGGCGCGCGCGGAGACGCTGCGCATGCTGGAGCGCGTGCGCATCCCCGAGGCGCGCGCCATCCTGGACCGCTACCCGCACCAGTTGTCGGGCGGCATGCGCCAGCGCGTGATGATCGCGATGGCGCTGTCGTGCAAGCCGCAACTGCTGATCGCCGACGAGCCGACGACTGCGCTCGACGTCACGATCCAGGCGCAGATCCTGCAACTGATCCGCCAGCTCCAGGAAGAAATGGACATGGGCGTGATCTTCATCACGCACGACATGGGCGTGGTGGCGGAAGTGGCGGACCGGGTGCTGGTGATGTACCGGGGCGACAAGGTGGAAGAGGGCGGGTCGGACGAGATCTTTGCGCGTCCGCAGCATGCTTACACGCGGGCGCTGCTGTCGGCGGTGCCGCGGCTGGGGGCGATGCAGGGTACTGACGAGCCGGCGCCGTTTCCGCTGTTGAAGGTGGACGAGGCGGTACGGGTGCCGAATCCGGCGCAGCTGGTGGACACGCCGGTGGCCGCCCCGTCGCCGGGGCGGCGCGACGCAGGGCCGGTGCTGCAAGGGCGGGCTGAGAAGGCCCCCCTCGACAGCCCCGGGGGCCGTCTGGGGCGGGGGTTGCGCGGGGGGTGGGGCTGGGGGGGCGCGGGGTGGGGGGGGTGGGGGGGTGCCCCCACGCCTACGCGGCCGGGGGCGACGTCGCGACCGGTGGGCACCAGCGAGCCGTCCTCGCCGGCGATCT
>CBHWAL010000508.1:0-3442 GCA_966111495.1 uncultured Achromobacter sp.
GCGTTCAGATGCGCCCGACGGAAACTGAAGGGAGCCGAAGGCGGACGAAGTTGAGGACGGGGCAGTCCGGAGCGAAGGCTCCGGACCGCAATCGGAGCCCCGCCCACCCCCGGCCCACGCCGCGCCGGGCGTCTTAAGAACGCCGACGACGGCCAGCAACGCCGACGATGCCCAGGAACCGGCAACCATGCTCAACAACCGTCAGCCTCAATCACACCGTCCCCGCCGCCGAACCTTTTCGGCATACACGACCAGGGGCACCGCACCAGCCGCACAAATCGCCATCACCAGAAAGCCACCCGGCGCATAGCTCCGATAGATCGCGCCGCCAATCTGAATGCTTGCGAACATGAACACCCCCCCAGACAGCAACGCATACAGCGCGATCGCGGACGTCTTGCACGCTGCCGGGACGTGGCGGGTGATGTACCACATGATCGCGGCGTTGTTGCCCGCCAAGGTGAAGCACTGCAGCAGTTGCAGGCCAGCGATAAATGAGGAATCCGTGGTGGCGGACAGCCCGGCCCAGCGGATCGCGGTCATGACGGCCGAGGCAAGAATCAG
Source organism: uncultured Achromobacter sp. (assembly GCA_966111495.1). Taxonomy (GTDB): domain Bacteria; phylum Pseudomonadota; class Gammaproteobacteria; order Burkholderiales; family Burkholderiaceae_B; genus Achromobacter. Next base: position 565 of record CBHWAL010000508.1, read on the forward strand.
CCACTGCGCACCCGTGCGTGCCAAAATGCGAGGCGCCAGAAAGAAGAACAAAACCTCGCTCGTCACGCCCACCACCCACAACAGCGAAATCATCGCCGTCGACAAGCCGTTCGCAGTCCAATGCAACGTCGAATAGGAATACAGAAAGCCATTACTCGCCTGCACCAGCGAAGCCGCCGCGATGCACAACAGCAGCGGGCGGTCGCGCAGGACTTCCCGCATGGGCAGGCGCGTGCGGTCCGCCGCGGCTTCGTGGGCCGCGGGCCGTGCCGCCCGAGGCAACAGGCGCACGCACGCCAGACACGCCACGATCAGCAGTATCGACAGCCACATCACCCAGTCCGTGTCGAACGTCTTGATCAGATAGCCGCCCGCCACCGTCACCGTTGCAAAGCCCAGCGACCCGCACGCGCGCATCACCGTGTAGGAATTGCCTTGTCCGCGCCCGCTTGCGATGGCCATGCGGTCCATCAGTGGCAGCACGGCGGGGAACACCGCGTTCAGCAGCAACGTGATCGCCAGCAGCCAACCTGAAGTCTGGCTGAACGGATAACACACGAAAAGGACCAGCGACGCCGCCAGCGCCGAGGCGATCAGCGCATGGGCGCGGCCGGTCTGGTCCGCCACGTGCGCCACGATCGGCGTCGACAGGATCTTCGGCAGGAACGACGTGGCGACGATCAGCCCGATCAGCGCGGAGTCCAGTCCCCGGCTGGCGAACCACAATGGCAGGAACGGGATGCTTACGCCCTGCAGGCCGTAGTACAGGAAGTAGAACCCGTGCAACGCGATGGCGCCTTGCCTGGCGTCGGGATTGCCGCGCATGGTGGTGAAGGAATCTGGGGAACACGAAGCGGCGTAGCATACTCCTTCGCGGTGCCTGGCCCATTGGCAAAGCGCCTGCCCGGATTTACGCTAACGCCATGCGGCCCGATTCCGTTCGCGCCGCGCTTCGCGTTTTCCGATTCATATCCAGGAGCTGCGATTCATGGCCAAGAAACTGAATGAGAAGACCACCAAGACGCTGAAGGACCGCCGCAAGGCGCCGTTGGCGACGCCCACCGATCTGGCGCCGGACGCCACCCGTGACATCTCCGCGGCGATGAACCAGATACTGGCCGACGTGTTTGCCCTGTATCTGAAGACCAAGAACTTTCATTGGCACGTCAGCGGCCCCCACTTCCGGGACTATCACCTCCTGCTGGACGAGCAGGGCGATCAGCTCTTTGCCATGACCGACCCCATCGCCGAACGCATCCGCAAGATTGGCGGCACCACGCTGCGGTCCATCGGACATATCTCGCGGTCGCAGCGCATTGCCGACAACGACGCCGACTACGTGCAGCCGCTGGACATGCTGGCCGAACTGCGCGAAGACAACAAAGTGCTGGCGGCCTCGCTGCGCGAAGCGCATAACGTCACCGACGAGCACCGCGATATCGCCAGTTCCAGCCTCATTGAAAACTGGATCGACGAGACCGAGCGGCGCACGTGGTTCCTGTTCGAAGCCAGCCGTCAGGGCGACTCGACGGGGCATTGAGCCAGTCCGCCGAACCTGCGGTTCAGTCGTACCGTTATCGTCATAGCGGTGCCGCCCGCCCGACAGCGCGGGCGGGGCGACGGGGTCAGCCCCGGTCGTCCAGCAGCGCGCTGATTTCGATTTCGGCCCAACTGCGGCCAGGCAGGCTGGTCACGCCCACCGCGCTGCGGGCCGGACGCGGCATGTGCGGGAATGCAGCCTCCAGCACTTGTGATGCACCGTCCAGCACCGCGCTGTGGTCTTCGAATTCCGCCTCGCTGCGCAGATAGCCGCGCAACTGCAGGACGGCGCGCACGCGGTCCAAATTGCCGTTGCAGGCTTGGCGCAGGGCGCTCAGCGCGCTCAGTGCAGCCTGCGCGCACGCCGCGCGGGCCGCATCCAGATCGGCGCCGGTCCCGCATATTCCGACAATGGGTGTGCCGTCCCGCCTGCTGGCCTGGCCGCTGATGCAGACCAGCGTTGCGCCGTTCAGGGCTGCCAGGTGGTAGGGCGCATAGGCGCCGCGCGGAACGGGCGCGGCGGGCAGGCGCCAGCCGGCCGCGGCCAGCCGAGACTCGGCCGTACAGAGGCTGGTTACCGCATCCATTGCGTTTCGCCGCTCAGCCAACACCCGGGGGCGTCTCCGCGCCGGCGCAACTGGATTGCTGACGGCGAGCCCATGGCCACGCCCTGGCGGACCGTGTATACCCCGTCCGCCGGCACGCTGCCCGTCTCGTTCAGGTAACCCCACAAGGCCGCGGCCGCAATGCCGGTGGCGGCATCCTCGGGGTAGCCGGACGCCTTGGGAAACTGCCGCGCGCTGGCGCCGTCCGCGCTCAGCGCATAGGGATAGAGGCCGGTCGAGCCGATGGCTTCGCAGATGTCGCGCATCGCATCGAAGTCCGGCGCCAAGGCATCCAGGTCGGCCACGGTCGGCAACCGCACCAACGTCTTTACGCGGCTGGTGCTGGCATTGATCATGTGCAGACCGGGCAAGTCGGGGTCGATACGCAGCACGGAGGCGATCGCGCGGCATTGCGCTGGCGAGAGCGCTGAGGTGGCAACGGCAGGTTGCGACACCCAGGCGCGATTACCGGCGTCGTCCCACTCGATGTCCACGCTGCCGCTCAAGGTCTGAACGCGTGCGCGCGGCGTGTTCCAGTGTTCCCACTGCCGCAGGGCCCAGAGCGTGCCCACCGTTGCGTGGCCGCACATTTCCATTTCGTGGCCGGGCACGAAGAATCGCAACTGGCACAGGTGGTCATCGCGGTCGGCCGGCACCACGAAGGACGACTCGTGACCGTGATGCCCCGCCAGGGCCTGCATGTCGCTGGCGGTCAAGCCGCCCGCATCAAGCAC
>CBHWAL010000509.1:0-3421 GCA_966111495.1 uncultured Achromobacter sp.
AACGCGCCGGCCAGCAGCGCCAGCGCGGCGATCGGCGCGGCGCAGCGGCGCAGGAGCTGTGAGAAAGACGAAAAGGCAGACATAAATCCGTAGGCTCGTGTCGGAAGACGAAGGGGAGGGGCCCGGTCAGGGCTTGTTCTGGCGGGTCACGCCGGCGTCGAACTGGGCGACGACCTGGCGCCACCCCGCGGCCGCCAGGGCGGCGTCGTCGGCGGCGTCAGGTACCCGCGCCGCGGCATCACGGGCCAGCCAGACTTCGGCTTGAGCGTCCGCGCCATGGTCATGGCCATGGCTGTCCTTGGCGTGGCCGTCGTCGGTGCGCAGCACGAACGAGCCGGCCAGCGTGGCGTCGGCCGTCTGGCCCACGTAGAGCGCCTTGCCGGCCTGGCGCTGAAGCCGCCAGACGTGGCCGCCGCGCGCGGCGGTGCTGTTGTCGGCCACGAAAGGCGGCAGTCCTTGCGCGGCAAGGTCGGCGACGGAAGGAAGGGGCTCGCCGGCCTGCAGGGCGAAGCCGATTTCCTCGTAGGCGACGCGCAGGTCGGCGTAGATGCCTTGTTCGGCGGGCGTCAGGTCGCGCCGCGCATCGATCTGGGTGGCGGCGAGCGGCGCGCTCTCGGGCGGCGCTTCGCGCAGGCCGATGTAACCCGCGGCGGCCGCGACGATGACCAGGCAGGCGCCTAGCACCGCCAGGGTTTCATGTCCGGCGCCTGCTGGTCGGATGACTTGTGTATGCATGCTGCGCAGGGCCGGGGCTTACTGGATGTCGACGTGATCGATCTCGACCACGTGGCCGGGGCCCGCGTCGAAGAGCACGTAGAACTCGCCATTGGGCCGCTTGAACGACATCTTGGAATCCGAATCCAGCTTGCCCGGAACAATGATCTGCTCGTCGTACGAGATCACGTCCATGGTGACGCCGGCAGCGCCGCTGCCGTCGGAGAATCCGCCGGTGCACTGGATCTGTTCCTTGCCCTCGGCCTTGCATTCGGCCATGGGATTGTGCGCCAACGCGGTGGCGCTGGCGGCCAACAGCGCGCCAAACAGGGCGGCGCGAAGGCTGTTCGCAAAAATTGCATTCATCGGGATGCTCCTTGTTTCTTCAGCCACTCGACGGTGGCGGGGGAGGCCGAGGCCAGCGGCCAGGCTGCCTGGTGCACCGAGCCGTCCCAGCCTTCGGCGGTGACCCAGAGCTCGGCGTCCGGGGCGGTGCGCGGCGGAATCGGCACGGTGGCAAACGCCCGGTGCGGGCTGCCAAAGAAGATCGAGCCTGCGGCGCGCAGGCTGCGCGGTTTGCCCACGCGGACGTAGACAGCGCGGATCTGGTCGTTGCAGCCTGTGCACTGGGCCATGGTGAAGGTCTTGACCATGCCGGCAGGGTCGGACTGAGGCGGTTCGACCTTCCATTCGGCGAATTGCAGCTTCCAGGGGCCCACCTGCACGTCGCCGGCAGGCCGCTGGCCCAATCCCATCAGCCCGCGCGACAGCGCGAGGTTGTCGAAATACTTCGGGACATAAATGATGGGCAGGATGAGCAGCAGGGCGCTCAGATGGAAGCGCCAGCGGCGCCAGAAGCTGGGTTTGGCCGCGGCGGCGTCCAGGGTGGCAGTCTTGCTCATTCGGTCACCTCGCGAGCGGCGGTACGGTCTGCGCGGGCAGGGCGCAGGGCCTTGGCAGTGGCTTGCGCAGTGCACTTGGTCCAGATCAGGAGGCCGCTGAGCGACATCATGGTCAGCAAGAGGCCAAACAGGAACCACACGAGCTTCAGCCAGAAGCCGCCAAAGTCGCCGGTATGCAGCGGCCGCATGGATTCCGTGAAGAACTCCAGGCCGTTGCGATCGGACAGGCGGCGCACTTCTTCGACCGTGCCGTTGTACGGATTGATCTTGGCGTACTGGAACATCAGCGGATAGGCGCCGCGGCCCGAGATGGTGATCGGGTCATAGGCGTTGCCGGGGAAGAACACGTGCTGCGTTTCCAGGCCGGGCAGTTCGCGCTCGGCAACGGCGACGAGCTGGTCGAGCGGCAGGCGCTTGACGGATTCGCCAGCGGCAACGGTAGGCACCTGATCGCGCGCGACGACAGCCGGCACGCCCTGCGTCGAAATGGTGGTGGCCGTATCGGACAGGATTGCCTGCGCCAGGAACCAGATCGCGCTGACCGAGATCAGCAGGATGAACCACACGGACCACAGGCCCGACAGACGATGGAAGTCGCCCCAGAAAATGCGCGAACCCTGGCCGAAGCGCAGACGCGGCTTCTGAAAGTAGGCGCGCCAGAACCGCTTGTAGACCACCAGGCCGGTGATCAGCGACAGCAGCATCGGCAGCGACAGCAGGGAGACCAGGTACCAACCCCAGCTATAGCCGTTGTTGAACGGGATCAGCAGCCAGCCGTGCAGCGCGCGCATGAACTGACGCAAGTCGAAGTTCGAGGCGGGACCTTGGACGTGACCGGTGTATGGGTTGACGTAGATGGAAGTGAACCGCGCGCCCGGATAGCCGACAGAGGCGGTCAGGGCGAACTGCGATTCCTCAGGCCAGGACAGGCGCTGCACCGAGGCTTGGGGTTCCTGCTTGGCGATGGCGTCCATCAAGGCCTGGTAGCCCATGCGGGGCGTTTCGGCATCGGGCGCCTGCGCGCGAACGGCGGGATTGATGAGCCAGACGATTTCCTGGCTGATGACGGCGATGGTTCCGGTCGCACAGATGAAGAAAAGGAAGATCCAGATTGGCAGGGCCAGCCAACTGTGGACGAGAAACCATAATTTGGAGCGCGATGGCTTGGCCATTCAAAAGCTATCCGGTAAGCGAAAGAGGAGGGTCCGGTCCCATTTAAGGGAGGCGTCAGGCGGAATTCTAGCAATAATAGTTCTCAATTGTCTTTGTTGGCCCGTGGGTTCGGGTCGACTGCGGCTACACACCGCCGCCAGGTTGGCTGGCCCGGTGTTTAAAATGCCGGATTGGCGACGGAATCGGCCGTCGTCCGGAAGCCCCGCATGCACGCGCGATCCTCCTGTCCGTCCGTACGACCAGCCTGTGCCGCCGCCATCGCGCGGCTGTTGCTGCTGCTTCTGATGGCGGCTCGGGCGTTCGTGCCGGTCGGATACATGCCCGATGTGCAGGCGCTGAAGCAGGGGCGGTTGGCCTTGGGTTTCTGTGCAGCGGGCGGTGGGGTGTTTCCTGGCATGCCGGGCCTGTCCGATCCGCACACCGCCCACGCTGACGCGTCCCATGACCACCATGGGCACCACGATTCTTCCAAGCATGTTGGCGCCGGCCAGGAGTGCCCGTTCGGACTGAGCGCGCACCAGGCGCCGCTCGTGCCGTCCGCCGTCACGCTGGTGCCCGCGCTGCTCGGCTGGTGGGTGCAGGCGCCCCGGCTGACCGACAGTCCGCGGCCGCCCATGCCGGCCGCCGGCCCG
>CBHWAL010000510.1:0-3414 GCA_966111495.1 uncultured Achromobacter sp.
GGCAATGTCCTTGCCTTGCGGATTGGATAATATTCCGCCTAAATAGCCCCTGAACCCGTTTTGGCGCGCACGCGCAGCTTCGATGATGTCTACTCCCGCCGGCTTGTTGACGCCGCGTGGCCCGTTTTCCGGCGCTGCGCCGTTGGCCTTGCGCCCGTTGAGCGCCATCGCGGCCAGCGCGGCAGGCGGGGTGCCGGAGTCGCGCATCAAGCGGCTCCTCTCTGATCTTCTGCCTTCCCTTATCGCCCTGCACGCGCAGGGCGAAATCTGCGGCGACATTTCGCTCGAGACGGTCGGCATGGACGAGGGCGCGCGCGCGCATCTGCTGCCCGAACTGGCGGTGGCACGTTCGCGCCGCGCCAGCCGCACGCCGGCTGCCGGCTTCGCGCCGTTCGAGCTGTACACCGATTCCATGGAATGGCCGCGCGGCCCGTGGTCGGACATCTATTCCCTGTGCGCCGTGGCGTACGCGCTGGTCATTGGCAGCCGGCCGCCGCCGGCGCCCGTGCGCGTCATCGATGCAGGCTTGTCGATGGATCCGAAGGCGCGGCCGCAGTCGCTGGCCGAGCTCGCCAGCCTGCTGGGCGTCGCAGCTTACGACGAACCGGAAGAGCCCGAAGACGAATTAGATGAGGCGGCCAAGGTCGCGCCCGTGGCGGGTTTCCCGGAACGGCGCCCGCCCGCCCGCCGGCGCGGACCGCTGCTCTTCTGGCTGCTGATCCTGGCGCTCATCGGCGCAGGCATCTATGCGTGGTTCCACTGGGGCAAGGGTATGCCCAATGCCCTCATCACCCGTTCGGAAGTCGTGCAGCCGAATCCGCCCGTCGTGCATCCTTTGCCGCAGACCCCCGCACCCGCGCCGCCGCCGGCCCCGGCAGCAACGCAGGCGCCCGCGGACCTGCCGTCCTTGACGGCCAATGGCGCCGCGGCAGGGCAGCCTGGCGCCGCCGGGTCCGCCGCCACGTCCGTCGCGCCATCCGCGGGAACGCAGGCGAATCCCGCCAGTACGGCCGATGCACCGCCCGCGCCCGCAGCGCAGGAATCGGCGCCGGCGCCCGCCGCCGAAGAAGCGCCAAAGCCCAAGCCGGTACCCGTCACCGTGCGGCTGGATATCCACCCCTGGGGTGAAGTCTGGATCAACGGCGTGGCGCGCGGCATCAGTCCGCCGGTCAAAGACCTCAAGCTGATTCCGGGCAAGTATCAGGTGGTCGTGCGCAACGCCGACCTGCCCCCCATGCGCATGACGCTCGAGGTCAAGCCGGGCAGGCCCGCAGTCATCTCGCACACCTTCCAGTAGGGAAGACGGATTACACCTTCGGCAGGTGCAGGATGAATTCTGAGCCTACGCCGAGTTCGCTCTGCACCTCGATGCGTCCGCCGTGGCGTTTTGCCACGGTATGCACAAAGGCCAGCCCCAACCCCGCGCCGCCCACATCCCCGCGCGTTTCAACGCCCACGCGTGCAAAGGGCTCGAAGAGCCGGGCGACGTCCTGCGCGGCGATTCCCTGGCCCTGATCGTGGACGTGCACGCGCCAGAAGCCGGGCTGTTCATCGATGCCGCACTCGACACGCGTGCCGTTTGCGCTGTACTTGACGGCGTTGTCGACCAGATTGCAGAGCGCGCGCATCAGCAGCGTCTGTTCGCCGCGGGTGTAGGCAACCGGTAGCGGCGCACGGGTTTCCAATGCAATGCCGCGCTTGTTGGCGGACGGCCAGAGATCGTCGACGGCGTCCTGCAGCAGGCCGCCCAGATCCAGTTCGATGGTGCTGATCGGCATCGATTCGGCGCGCGTCAGATGCACGAAGTCATCGACCAGCGTGAGCGTGCGATTGGCCAGCATCGCAATGCGCTCGAGCGTGTCGCGCCGCCCGTCCTGCTGCCCGCCGCTCTGCTGCCCGCCTTCCTGCGACATCTCCACCAGCGCAAGAATCGAACTTTGCGGCGCGCGCATGTCGTGTGAGATGAAGCGCAGCGTCTCTTCGCGTTGCCGCTCGGCCTGGCGAATGCTTGAGATGTCGGTCAGTGTGGCGACCGTTCCCGCGAATTGGCCCTCAGCCGTGTGGATGGGGGCGCATTTCAGGATCAGGTCGCGGCCCGCGCGGTCGCGCACTTCAATGTCCGCGCTCCAGGGCGAGGTGGCGTCGGCAGGCGGGCGGCCGCTCAGCGCCTCGGCCACGCGTGTCCGCGCTGCCTCGTCGGCGAGGGTATGTTCAAGCAGGTGCGCCGCCGGCCGGCCGATGCGGGGCGGGCGGATGCCAAGCCGCTGGAAGAACATGATGGCGGCCTGGTTGCGAAATCGCATGCGGCCTTCCTGGTCGAACACCAGCGTCGCATCCGGCATGCCGTCGAGCCCGTCAGCCAGGAACCGCCGCAGGTTGCGCACGCGCGCCAGCGCGCGCCGAAGCTCACCCACCCGGCTTTCCAGCGATGCGCTTGGATTGGCGAGCTGCACGCGCGCTTCGTTCAGAATCGGCGGGTACTCGCGCTGCAGGCGCCGCAGCTCCGTATCCATGTAGCGTAGCGCCGCTTCCTGGTTGCGCCAGCTCCAGAGCGGATAGCACAACGCCACGCCTGCCAACGCGGCTGTTGGTGCGAACCACAGATTGGCTTGGGCAAGCAGCAGCCACGATGCCAGCGGGATGGCGGCAAGCAGCGCAAGGCTGACGACCAGCGCCTTCTTGGGGGCCAGGCGCCACAAGGCCAGGCAGGCGAGCAACACGGGCAACAGCGCAAACAGCGCGCTCCACCAGGCCGGGGGCCGCTGGAACGCGATGTCGTCGCGCGCGGCCTGCAGGACGTTGGCGATGATCTCCACGCCCGATATGCCGCTGACGTCGTGCGACACCGGCGTCGGGTATTCGTCGCCCAGGCCCGTCGCCCAGGCGCCCACCAGCACATACTTGCCGCGTAGCTCCGCCGGCGGCAGGTCGCCCCGCAGCACCGAAAGGTAGGAGACCGTTCGCACATGGCCCGGCGGGCCGGCATACGGAATCAGGATGCGGCCTTCAGCGTTGGCGCGCTTGAGCAACCGTTGGGCGCGATCCGCTTCGCCACCGACCTCGAGCATCGAGATGGCCAGATGATTCCTGCGGTCGCCGGCAAATTGCGCGGTGAGGGCGGCTTCGCGCACCACGCCGTCCGGGTCGATGACCGCGTTGATGAAGCCGGTTGAAGCCGACGCCTGCGCCAGTTCCGGGATCGGCAGGCCGATGGCCGTCGGGTTTTTCAGACGGTCCAGAACCACCGGCAGCACGGTGTGCGCGTTGCGCCGAATGCTGTCTGCCAGGATGGCGTCGTCGGCGGCATTGACCTTGTCGGGTTCGGCAAAGATGAGATCCACGCCCACGGCCCGCGCCCCTGTCAGCCGGTCGAGCAAGGCCGCGTGGATGGCTCGCCGCCACGGCCAGCGGCCC
>CBHWAL010000511.1:0-3392 GCA_966111495.1 uncultured Achromobacter sp.
CAGGCGTTTTCATGCACGTAGTCGTCCGTGGCGTGCGATACCTCGCGCGCCCGGTCCCAGGCGGCGCGTTCCCAGCCGCGGGCCTGGTCGCGCGCGGCGTCCAGCCGAAGCTTGAGCTTGTCGCGCGCGGATTCGATTTCCGAGCCGCTATAGCTGGCTGTGCTTCGCAGCAGATCCTCGGTGCCCGAAATCAGGTCACGCATCGCGTGCGAAGACGTGTCCGACGTGTGAAACATATCGCGCAGCCTATCTCGCTTGTTCATGTGTTCTCCTTGAATAACAGCGGGTCGCTCCCCCCGCGGCACGGCGCACGCGGAGCGCGGCCCGCAGACCGCATGCCTTGCATGACCATCACAGATGGTCGATGCCCGGCGTCTGTTGCGGGTCCACGCCCGGCATGGGATTCGGAATGCTGTCCGGCGGCCAATGGCCCTTTTCATCCTTGCCCTTTTCGGGGACATCCGGCTTGGGTTGTTCGGCGGGCGAATGGTCAGGCGTCTGCTGACCGCCCTGCCCGGGCTGTTGGGAACTCGTCCCTTCGGTCGTTGCCATGATGGGCCTCCTGAAGTGAAAAGATCGATCGGGCCGGCGTGTCAGCCCGCCCACCACTGCTTGATCGTGGCGCGCAGCGCGGCGCCGCCCGACGCGGCATCTTCCTGGCGCAACGCCTTGAAGTACGCGCCGATCTGCTTGGCGGGAATGTGCGGCGGCAGCGGCGGCATTTCGGGATCGGTCACCATCTCCAGCACCACCGGGCGGCCCGCCGCCAACGCGCGGTCCCAGGCCGGGCCGACATCGTCGGGGCTGTCGACCCGGATGCCCTCCAGGCCCAGCATCCGGCCATATTCCGCGTACGAAAATTTGGGCAGCCACTGCGAATCCGCAAAACGCGGATCGCCGCCCATCACCCGCTGCTCCCACGTCACCAGGTTCAGGTCGCCGTTGTTCAGCACCATGACGACCAGCGTGGGATTGCGCCAATCCTTCCAGCGATGAGCGATGGTGATGAGCTCGTTGATGCCCAGCATCTGCATGGCGCCGTCGCCCACCAGCGCAATGACCGGCCTGTCGGGGTAAGCCTCCTTTGCCGCAATGGCGTAAGGCACGCCGCACCCCATCGTGGCTAACCCGCCCGACACCGATCCCAACATGCCCGCCTGGATGTCGACATTGCGCGCGTACCAGTTCGCGGACGAGCCCGAATCGCAGGTCAGGATGGCCTGCGCGGGCAGCCGCTTGGACAGTTCCAGGAAGGGACGCTGGGGATTGATCGGCTTGGCGTCGACCATGGCGCGTGCATGCACCGTCTCGCGCCAGGCCGAGACCTGCTTTTCGATCCGGTCACGCCAGCGGCGCGCCTTCTTGGGTTCCAGCAGCGGAATCAGCGCCTCCAGCGTCAGCCGGCTGTCGCCCACCAATCCGATTTCCACGGGATAGCGCAGGCTGAGCTTGCGCCCATCGCGGTCGATCTGCACCGCACGCGCCTGGCCTTCCTGCGGCAGGAACTCCGCATACGGAAACGAAGTACCCACCATCAGTAGCGTGTCGCACTCGTTCATCATGTCCCAGCTTGGCTGCGTGCCCAAGAGGCCGATGGCGCCCGTCACGTACGGCAGGTTGTCCGGCAGCACGGCCTTGCCCAGCAGCGCCTTGGCCACGCCCGCGCCCAGCAGTTCGGCCACCTGGCTGACCTGCTCGCCCGCCTGAAGCGCGCCCGCGCCCACAAGCATCGCCACTTTCTCGCCGCGGTTCAGGATGTCCGCCGCATTGCGCAGCGCGTCCGGTCCCGGCACCGCGGCGTGGGACGTGACGCCGATGCCCGTATGCACCGTGCCGTGCTCACGCGGCGGCACTGGTACGGCCGGCAGGTCCTGCACATCGTTCGGAAAGATGACGCAGGTGACGCTGCGGCGCTCCAGGGCGATGCGCATGGCGCGGTCCACCATGTGGCGGGCCTGCTCGGCCGTCGTCGCCATCTGCACGAAATCGTGCGCCACATCCTTGAACAGGCTGATCAGGTCGACCTCCTGCTGGTAATCGCCACCCAGCGCGCTGCGCGCCTGCTGGCCCACCAGCGCCACCACCGGCTGGTGATCGAGCTTGGCGTCGTACAGGCCGTTGAGCAGATGGATGGCGCCGGGACCCGACGTCGCCAGGCAGACCCCCACCTGTCCGGTGAATTTGGCGTGCGCGCACGCCATGAACGCCGCGCTTTCCTCGTGCCGGGCTTGTATGAATTCCAGCGGCTCCTCAGTGCGGCCGAATGCGCCGATGAGCCCGTTGATGCCGTCACCGGGATAACCGTACACCTTGCGCACGCCCCACTGCGACAGCCGCTTCAACACGAAGTCCGACACTGTTTCCATACATTTCTCCCGGCGGTCGTCGTTGAAAGCGACTGCATTCAGCAACCGCCGTTCCTGGCCTCGATGGGAATTTGGGGCGTCGCGCGCAGATAAAAATTACAAAGCGCCCAGACCGCCCGCCTCGCGCGAAACGTCATTCGATCGTTTGGATGACCGGTATTTCTGCTGCATTGCGCAATTTTTATGGCGGGACGTCGTTTGGGCACAGCGCTTGCGTAAGGAGAGGCCTCGGCGTAATCGCGATCGAGTCGCAACTGTCTCGACCGGCCTATCAACTGGAGCAAGCATGGCAAAGACGAGAACCCTGATCGTGGCGGGAGAAGCTTTCCCTCTGGCCAAAACAGGCGGCCTGGGAGATGCCATTACCGGTATGGCGCGCGCGTTGATCGAGGCGCGAATGCCCCTGAGCGTGTTGTTGCCCGGGTACCGGGGCGTAAAAGCCAAGTTGAACCGCGTCCGCCCGGTTGCCACCCTGCAAGACCTGCCGGGCGGCCCGGCCGTGCTGCTGGAAGGCAAGTGCCCGCAGTCCGGTATCGATTACCTGATTCTGGAAAATGATGCCCTGTATGACCGTGGCGGCCTCTATGCCGACGAGAGCGGCAATGAGCATCCGGACAATGGCCTGCGCTATGCGGCGCTGGCGCACGCCGCCGTGCGCGTGGCGGCTGGCTTGCCGGGCGTGATGCGCCCCACGCTGGTGCATGCGCACGATTGGCACGCCGGACTGGTGCCGCTGCTGCTTCGCGCCGCAGACCTGACCGACGTCAAGAGCGTGATGACCATCCACAACCTGGCGTTCCAGGGTCTGTTCCCGATGGCCAACGCCGACGAATTCGGGGTGCCGGAATGGGCCCGCAACGACGATGGCGCGCAGGCCTGGGGCCAGCTAAATTTCCTGAAGGCCGGCATCCGGTTCGCCGACCGTGTCACGACGGTCAGCCATACCTACGCGCGCGAAATCATGACGCCCGCGTTCGGGTGCGGCCTGGACGCGCTGCTGCGCAGCCGCGCGGACGACCTGCTGCC
>CBHWAL010000512.1:0-3370 GCA_966111495.1 uncultured Achromobacter sp.
GAAGGGTTGCTTCGACCCACTCCGCGCGGGACCACGCCCGCCCGATCAGGCCGGAGCCAAGCCGCCACACCGAACCCGCCCAGGTCGGACACTACAGTTCCGTGTTCGCGTGCGCCGAGATCTTCGCGGCGCTTTACTACGATGTGATGCGCCTGCGCCCCGGCGAGCCGCAATGGCCGGATCGCGACCGCTTCCTAATGGGCAAGGGTCACGCCGCGGTCGGCCTCTTCCCCGTGCTGGCCGATCTGGGTTTTATCGATCATGCGCTGCTGGACGGCTATACCCGGTTGGGCAGCCCCCTGGGCGATCACCCCGACATGAGCAAGGTGCCGGGCGTCGATTTCAGCTCGGGTTCCATCGGGCACGCGCTGTCCAATGGCGTGGGCATGGCGGTTGGCGGCCGCATGAACAAGCGTGACTTCAACGTGTTTGTCATGTTGGGCGACGGCGAAATGCAGGAAGGGCAGGTATGGGAAGCCGCGCTGTTTGCCGCGCACAACCGCTTGTCGCGCCTGATCGCCATCGTCGACCGCAACGGCTATCAGCTCGACGGCAAGGTCGACGATGTCATGGGGGTAGAGTCGCTGAAGGAAAAGTGGCAGGCGTTCGGCTGGGAAGTCCATGAAGTCGATGGCCATAATCTGGCCGATCTCACTGCGCTGCTGCGCCGCCTGCGCGCCGACGACGCGCGCGACAAACCCGCGTGCGTGATCGCCCGGACCGTCAAGGGCAAGGGGGTGTCCTATATGGAAACCGAGCCCGGCTGGCACCTGGGCTATCTGGCGCCGCAAGATGCGCAAAGCGCTGTCGAAGAAATCCTCTCCCGCGAGATCTGAATGGCACAGGCACAAGTAATCTCTCCCGATTCCTGGCAGTACCGCGCCCTCAATGCGGTGAACCCCGGGCTGTCCTATCTTTCGGACGCGTTGATCGAACTGGCGAAGGCCGGCCATCCAGTCGTCGCCGGGTCGGCCGACCTGCAATATTCGAACGGGTTGAACCGTTTCGCCGAGGCCTATCCCGACCGCTACGTGCAGTTCGGCATCTCCGAGCAAAACATGGTGTCTGCGGCGGCCGGGCTGGCAACGACCGGCATGATGCCGTTCGTCGCCACGTTCGCGTCGTTCCTCGGGTTGCTGTGCTGCGAACAGATCCGAATGGACGTTGCCTATACGCGCCTTCCGGTCCGTCTGATCGGCCATCACACCGGCATCAGTCTGGGTTTCTACGGCACCTCGCACCACGCCACCGAAGACATTTCCACGATGCGCGCGCTCGCAGGGCTGACGGTGGTGTCCCCCGCAGACGGGCCCCAGTTGGCGTCTGCCATCAAGGCGTCCGCCAACTGGCCCGAGCCCATCTACTTCCGCATCGGCCGCGGTCGCGATCCGCAGGTCTACGAAGACAATATACCGTTCGAATTCGGCCGTGCCATCGTCCACGAAGTCGGCAGCGACCTGACGCTGATCGCTTGCGGCATCACGCTGCACGGCGCGTTGGCCGCCGCCCGCCAGTTGCGCGAAGAGGGCTTGTCGGTAGGGGTGATCGATATGCCGACGATCAAACCGCTAGATCGCGACGCCATCCTGAAGGCTGCCGGGCAGTCGCGCCTGATGATGACGGTCGAAGAGCACAATGTACTGGGCGGTCTGGGTTCGGCGGTCGCCGAGGTGTTGGCCGACGCCGGCACCGGCACGCGGTTGCGCCGTCATGGCATCTATGACGAATACAGCCTCATTGCGCCGCCCACCACGCTGTACGCCCATTACAAGCTTGACGCCGAAGGCATTGCCGGCGTCGCGCGCGAATTCATCCAGCATTGATCCGGAGACACTCATGAAGGAAATCAGCGGCACCACGCGCCTGTTCGGCATCCTCGCCGACCCCATCCATCACGTGAAGACGCCGCAGCGCATGAACGAACACTTCGCCAAGATCGGGTTTGATGGCGTCTGCGTGCCGTTTCACGCGCGGCCCGACAACCTGGCGGCGGTGGTCGATGGCCTGCGCCGCCTGGAAAACCTGGGCGGCGTGATCGTCACGGTGCCGCACAAGGCCGCCATCCTGGAACTGGCCGACGACGCCACGCCCGTCGCACGCAAGATTGGCGCGGCCAATGTGCTGCGGCGCGAGGCCGACGGGCGTCTCGTGGCGCACATGCTGGACGGCGAGGGGTTCGTGCGGGGCCTGCGTAGCTGCGGCGTCGCACCCGAGGGCAAGAGCGTCTATCTGGCTGGCGCGGGCGGCGCGGCCAATGCGATCGGCTTCGCGCTGGTGCAGGCAGGCGTTTCGCGCCTGACCATCGCCAACCGCACGCCGGCCAAGGCCGAGGACCTCAAGGCCCGCATCCTGTCGCTGCATCCGGACGCGCAGATCGCCGTGGGCAATGCGGACCCGTCCGGCCATGACCTGGTCGTTAACGGCACATCGCTGGGCATGAAAGAGGGCGATCCGCTGCCGCTGGACGTCAGCCGCCTGACGCCAGACCAATTGGTCTGCGAGGTCATCATGCAACCCAAGGACACGGCGCTGCTCGTGGCGGCGCAGGCGCGCGGCTGCAAGATTCATTACGGCGCGCCGATGCTGGCCTGCCAGATCGAACTGATGGTGGAAACGCTGGGCGTGACGTCCGCCCGCTAGGCGGCGCTGCACACATTCGGTAGACAACGATGGGCGACTACGATTTCATCATCGCGGGCGGCGGAACTGCCGGCTGCATCCTTGCCAACCGCCTCAGCGCGGACGGAAAGTATCGCGTACTGCTGCTGGAGGCGGGCCACGAGGCCCGCAGCATGTGGATTCCCATTCCGGCGGGCTTTTCCAAGCTGCTGGTCGACCCGCAATACAACTGGCGCTTTGCCACCGAACCCGAGGACAACGTCCATGGCCGGGTCATCGCGGTGCCGCGGGGCAAGGGGTTGGGCGGGTCGACGCTGATCAACGGCATGATTTACGTGCGCGGCCAGCCTCAGGATTACGACGGGTGGGTGGACGCGGGCGCCTCCGGCTGGGGGCGCGACGTGGCCGAACGCATCTACCGCAAGATCGAGAACTATGCGCCTGGCGGCGAGAACCGCGGCAAGGATGGCCCGATGCACCTCGAAGAGGTTGCCGAGCGCTTTCCCGTGTCGGAGGCCTTCCTGCAGGCCGCGCGCGAAGACGGCCAGCCGTTCAATCCGGATTACAACAGCGGCGACCAGGAAGGCGTGGGCTACTACCAGGTGCTCCAGCACCGCGGCCGGCGCTGGAGCGTCGCGGACGGCTATCTGAAACCGGCGGCCGGACGGCGCAACCTCAGCGTGGAATGCGGCGCTCATGTCACGCGGCTGGTCTTCGAAGGCAAGCGCTGCGTGGGTGTGGTCTACCGCAA
>CBHWAL010000513.1:0-3358 GCA_966111495.1 uncultured Achromobacter sp.
AATCACCACGCCCGGAGGCGTCCGAGCGGCTCCGACGCGCCAGGTGCTGGACGCCGTGATGCGCCTGCCGTCGGCCACGCTGCCCGCCTTCACGGGTGTGCAATCCGGCGTGGACTACACGCTGGTGCGTCTGGAAAAGGTGGAAGCCGGCAAGGCCGAAGCCGCCGACAAGGAGCGCCTGGCGCAGCAACTGGCGGGCGCCTGGGGCCAAGCCGAAAACGAGGCCTTGATCCGCATGCTGCGCGAGCAGTACGAGGTGAATGTCACGCCCGCCGCTGCCGATGTCATCCGCGGCGACCAGGCCCAGGCCGCGGGCTGATCGCCCCTAGGAAACCTTCAGTTCAACATGGGCCGCAGCGTCGGCCACACGTTGTCCAGCAATTGAGGCTGGGCATCCTCGTTAGGGTGGATGCCGTCAGCCTGAAACATCGCCCGGTTCGTTGCGATACCTTCCATCAGGAAGGGCACGAGCCGGGCGTTTTCGTTTTTGGCGACATTGGAAAACACCGCAGCAAAGCGTTGGGCGTAATCCCGGCCGTAATTGGGCGGAATCTGCATCCCGACGATCAGCACGTCGGCCTCGGCCTTGCGCGCCGCCTGGGTCATGGTCCGCAGGTTCTGCTCGGTCATGTTCAGGGGCAGGCCGCGCAAGGCGTCATTGGCGCCCAGTTCCAGCACCACGACGGCCGGCGCGTGCTGGCGCAGCAGGGCGGGCAGGCGGGCAACGCCGCCGCTGGTCGTGTCGCCGCTGATGCTGGCATTGACGACCTGGAACTTCGGGTATTGTTCGGAGATCCTCGCGGACAGCAGGGGCACCCAGCCCGTGCCGCGCTTGATGCCGTACTCGGCGGACAGGCTGTCGCCCACCACCAGTACGGTGCGCGGCGTGGAACCCTGGGCCGCCGCGGCGGTCTGAGCGAGGGCGGGCGCCGCCACGGCGGTCGCAAAGGCAGTCACAAGAAGCAGACGGGAAAATAGGCGCATGGATAGCAATAACTCAATCGTGGTGAAAGGGCTGGGCAAGCGGGTGGCCGATGCCGGCGGGTCGCTTTCTATCCTGGAAGGAATTGATTTTACGGTCGCGGCGGGTAGCGCCGTGGCCATCACGGGCAGCTCAGGCTCGGGCAAGTCCACTTTGCTGGGACTGCTGGCCGGTCTGGATGTTCCCAGCGTGGGCAGCGTACACCTTGCGGGCCAGGACTTGTTTGCCCTGGACGAAGACGGCCGCGCGCGCCTGCGGGCCAATCATGTCGGCTTTGTATTCCAGTCATTCCAGCTGTTGCCCAACCTGACCGCGCTGGAAAACGTGATGCTGCCGTTGGAGCTGGCGGGCCAGTCCGCGCGCGACGCCGCGCAGGCCATGCTGGAGCGGGTAGGGCTGGGCGCCCGCCTGCACCACTATCCGCGCACGTTGTCGGGTGGCGAACAGCAGCGCGTGTCGCTGGCCCGGGCGTTTGTGGTGCAGCCGGACTTGCTGTTTGCCGATGAACCCACCGGCAGCCTCGACGCCGCAACCGGCGTGACGGTCATTGATCTGATGTTCGACCTGCACCGTGAACACGGTACGACGCTGGTGCTGGTCACGCATGATCCGCAACTGGCGGCGCGCTGCGGGCGGCAACTGGTGCTGGCGGCCGGCCGCATGGTGCCGGACGCGTAAAGCAGATTGCGATTCGCGATTCGCGATTCGCAAATTGCAATTGGCGATTTCGCTAGAAAACGCCGTTTGTGTCTGCGCGGCGTCACTCAAAAAAAATCCCTGAATTCCGATTGCTGACGCAAATGTACGAGAGTAGGCTGATTTGCAAATCAGTCGGCAGGAACGCCAACGCACACGCAGTGGCTCACGCCTTGCAGTTGGTCGGATGGTGAACTTGGCTCGGCCTTAGCTTTTACGCAGAAGTGCCGTTAATGGAATGAAGAATGCCGTGTCGTTCTATTTCTTCCCAAGCCAAGGAGTTGCCATGTCTGTTCGTGCATCTATCCATGCGTCCTTGTTTGTTGCGTTGCTGGCGCCTGCGGTTGCCAGTGCCAGCGGTGGCGTCATCCGCTTTGTCGGGGCCATCGTGGAACCCGCGGTCTGCATGCCGCGCGTGACGCCGGCGAGCGCCACTGCGCTTCCCCGAGTGGCCTGCGCGCCGGAATACCGGACGCGCGCAGTGGATCCGGCGCTGCGGGTCAAGACCTCCGTGCGGGAAGTGCCCGCGCAAAATACCGAAGCGCGGGCCTCCGGCAAGCGCTATCTGGTGACGCTGGAATACCTGTAGGAACAGGCGCTGTCCCGGCGCGCCGGGACAGCTTGAACCCGCTGACGCGCGGCCGGCCTGGCCGCCGCGCGGTTAGCCCAGATTGCGGATTTCCACCACGGGATCAACGTCCGCCGCATAAGCCACGCCGTCGATTTCAAAGCCGAACAGGCGCAGGAAATCGCGCTTGTAGCCGGCAAAGTCGGTCAGCGCATAGAGGCTGCCGGTGTCGACCTGATCCCACAGCGCCTGCACGCGCGCTTGCACCTTCGGATCGAGTTCCTTGTAGTCGGCGCGCAGCCGTCCTTCGTCGTCCAGGATCGGCGACGGGCCGCACAGGCTGTCGCGATAAAGCCCATATACCTGTTCGATGCAGCCTTCGTGCGTGCCGTCTTCCTTCATGACCTTGAAGAGCAGCGACAGGTACAGCGGCATCATCGGGATGGCCGAGCTGGCCTGCGTCACCACGGCCTTCAGCACCGAAACCCGCGCGTCGCCGCCGCGTGCGGCCAGCTTGGCGCGGATGTCCAGCACGCGCTGGTCCAGGTCTTTCTTGGCCGCGCCGATGGAACCGTTCCAATAGACGTCGTGCGTGATCTTTTCGCCCAGATAGGTGAAGGCGGTGGTGGTGGCGCCGTCGGCCAGCACACCGGCCTCGAGCAGCGCGTCGATCCACATCTGCCAGTCTTCGCCGCCCATGACGGCGACAGTGGCGTCGATCTCGTCCTGCGAGGCGGGCTCAAGCACGCCGTCCTTGATGAGTTCCTTGTCGGTATCCAGACCACGCAGGGTCACGGACTTGCCGATGGGTTTGAGCGTGGAGGTGTAGACCTGACCCGTCTTCGGGTGCGTGCGGCGCGGGGCGGCGAGGCTGTAGATGACCTGGTCGACCTGTCCCAAGTCCGCCTTGATGGCCGCGATGGTCTTTTGCTTGATGTCGTCGGAGAAGGCGTCGCCGTTGATGTTCTTGGCGTAGAGACCGGCGGCGCGGGCAGCTTGGGTGAACGCGATGGTATTATACCAGCCGGGCGTGGCGGGGCGGCCTTCCTCGGAGGGACGCTCGAAGAAGACGCCGAGCGGTCCCTTGCGACCAAAAGCGAGCAACAGGAGAT
>CBHWAL010000514.1:0-3356 GCA_966111495.1 uncultured Achromobacter sp.
AGCGCCGCGTGGCCCTGTGCCGCCTGCTGCTGTCCAAGCCCGACATGCTGCTGCTCGACGAGCCCACCAACCACCTGGACGCCGAAAGCGTGGAGTGGCTGGAGCAGTTCCTGCACAAGTTCCCCGGCACCGTCGTCGGCGTGACCCACGATCGCTACTTCCTGGACAACGCGGCCGAATGGATCCTGGAACTGGACCGCGGCTACGGGATCCCCTGGAAGGGCAACTACAGCTCGTGGCTGGAACAAAAGGAAGACCGCCTCAAGCAGGAAGAGTCCTCCGAATCTGCGCGCCAGAAGACCATCAAGAAGGAACTGGAGTGGGTGCGCCAGAACCCGAAGGGACGCCAGGCCAAGGCCAAGGCGCGTATGGCGCGTTTCGAGGAACTGTCCTCGTACGAATACCAGAAGCGCAACGAAACCCAGGAAATCTTCATTCCGGTGGGCGAGCGCCTGGGCAACGAGGTCATCGAATTCAACAACGTCAGCAAGGCCTACGGCGACCGCCTGCTGATCGACAACCTCAGCTTCAAGGTGCCGCCGGGCGCCATCGTTGGCATCATCGGCGCGAACGGGGCCGGTAAGTCCACGCTGTTCCGCATGATCGCCGGCCGCGAGCAGCCGGATTCGGGCGAAGTGAAGATCGGCCAGACCGTGAAGCTCGCCTTCGTCGACCAGTCGCGCGACGCGCTGGAAGACAAGAAGACGGTGTTCGACGCCGTGTCCGACGGCGCCGACATCCTGACCGTCGGCAAGTTCGAGATGTCGTCGCGCGCCTACCTGGGCCGCTTCAACTTCAAGGGCGGCGACCAGAACAAGGTCGTGGGCCAGCTCTCCGGCGGCGAACGCGGGCGCCTGCATATGGCCAAGACGCTGATCGCCGGCGGCAACGTCCTGCTGCTTGACGAACCGTCCAACGACCTCGACGTCGAAACGCTGCGCGCGCTGGAAGACGGGCTGCTCGAGTTCCCCGGCAGCATCATGGTCATCAGCCACGATCGCTGGTTCCTGGACCGTATCGCCACGCACATCATGGCTTTCGAAGGCGATTCGCAGGTCGTGTTCTTCGACGGCAACTATCAGGAATACGAAGCCGACAAGAAGCGCCGCCTGGGCGAAGAGGGCGCCAAGCCCAAGCGCCTGCGCTACAAAGCGTTGAAGTAAACAACCGATTCCTCTGGTGTCTGACACCCAGGTGGCACAGTCGTCAATTCAAGATGCCGCCGCAAGGGTGTCAGACACCAGCCGAGTAGGAACACCGCCAAAAATCCCGGCCAAGCGCCGGGATTTTTTTTGGCGTCAAAGATCACGTGAGGTGTCTGACACCGGCCCCGCGAGACATCACCGCCCCACAGCGTTATGCTGACCCCGTGCCCCCAGGAGTCCTTCACCATGGTGCTGTCCGCGTCCGAGTCCACCCTGCTGATCGTCGACATGCAGGGCCGCCTGATGCCCGTCATCCACGACGGCGACGCCGTGCTGAACGCCGCGCACAAGCTGGCGCAGGCGGCGCGGTTGCTCGACGTGCCTGTCGTGGCCACCGAGCACCACAGCAAGATGCTGGGCGTCACTGTGGACCCGTTGCGTGAACTGGTGCAGGCCACCTTCCAGAAGATGCACTTTTCGTCGGCTCGCGAACCGGGTTTCGACGGCTGGCTGCCCGCCTCACGCAAGACGGTGCTGGTGGCCGGCTGCGAGGCGCATATCTGCGTGCTGCAAACCGTGATCGGGCTGGTGGACCTGGGTTACAAGACGGTGCTCGTCGCGGATGCGGCCGGTTCGCGCAAGCCGTCTGACCATCATGCCGCGCTACGCCGCGCGCGCGCCCATGGCGCCGAGATCGTCACGACTGAAATGGCGATTTTCGAGTGGATGGAGACGTGCGAACACCCGCGATTCCGCGATGTGTTACGTCTGGTCAAATAGCGGCCGGCCCCTGCAACATCGTTCCCAGGGGAGTGCAAAAATTCGCTCTCCCTTTGACACAATTCCTGGGCAAACCTAACACCGCGTCCCCGGATAATTTGCGATCCTGAAAGCTCTAAACCCCTAAAGGTCCGCGCGCTCGCGTTTTGATTCTCCGGTGCGGCCCCGGGTAAAAGAACAGGAGCTACTTCATGAAAATCGCATCGCTTTCCAAGATCTGTGCCGCTGTGGCGTTGGCTGCCACCATGGCGGGTTGTTCATCGTGGGATGGCATGAGCCATCGCCAGAAGAGCACCGTGGGGGGCGCCGCACTGGGCGGCGTCGCGGGTGCGGTAATCACCAACGGCGGCGTGCTCGGCACGGTCGGCGGCGCGGCGATCGGCGGTGTGATCGGCGACCAGGTCGGCAAGCGTTAAGCCTTCCTCGTCCCAAAAGCAACGCCCGGCAATGCCGGGCGTTTTTTTTGTGCAACGCGCGCCGGCCAGGCCGGCGCACAGCGGAGACATCAGGTCTCGTTCTGCGGCATTTCGATCTTTACTTCCAACACTTCCAGCGTGTCCTGGCGTTCCAGGTGCACCTTGATGTCTTCAGGATTGATCTTCACGTACTTGGAGATGACCGCGATCAGTTCCTGCTGAAGCTGCGGCAGGTAATCGGGCGAATCCCCGCGGCCACGCTCGTGGGCAAGGATGATCTGCAACCGTTCTTTGGCAACGGATGCGGAGGTCTTCTTTTGACCGAGCAGAAACGACAGGAAGGACATCGCTTACTTGCCTCCGAACAGGCGTTTCAGGAAACCCGGCTTTTCGTAATCGGTAAAGCGCAGGGCCTTGTCTTCGCCAAGGTAACGGCTGACGACGTCCTTGTAGGCTTCCGAGACGTCGGTCTCTTTCAGGTGAATCGCCGGCAGACCCTGGTTCGACGCCTGCAGCACGGCTTCGGATTCGGGAATCACGCCGATGAGCTTGATGCGCAGGATGTCTTCGATGTCGGTCAGCGACAGCATCTCGCCGTCGGACACGCGCTTGGGGTTGTAGCGGGTCAGCAGCAGGTATTCCTTGACCGGCTCGTCGCCATCGACCGCGCGTTTGGACTTGGCGGCCAGGATGCCCAGGATGCGGTCCGAGTCGCGCACCGACGAGACTTCGGGGTTGGTGACCACCAGCGCGTCATCGGCAAAGTAGGCCGCCATCAGCGCACCGGTTTCGATGCCGGCGGGGGAATCGCAGACGATGTAGTCGAAACCCATTTCCTTCAGGTCGTTGATGACCTTTTCCACGCCTTCCTGCGTCAGCGCATCCTTGTCGCGCGTTTGCGAGGCGGGCAGGATGAAAAGGTTTTCGAGCTGCTTGTCCTTGATGAGCGCTTGCTTGAGGGTCGCCTCGCCTTGGATCACATTGACGAAGTCATACACCACGCGACGCTCGCAAC
>CBHWAL010000515.1:0-3347 GCA_966111495.1 uncultured Achromobacter sp.
GATCACACCCACCTGCGAACCCATGCCGCCCAGCACCACGATGGCCAGGATCAGCGCGGACTCGATGAACGTGAAGGACTCCGGATTCACCATGCCCTGGCGCGCCGCGAAGAACGCACCGCCAAAGCCGGCAAACATGGCGCCCAGCGTGAACGCGGACAATTTGATGCGCGTGGGATTCAGACCCAGCGAGCGGCAGGCGATCTCGTCCTCGCGCAGCGCCTCCCAGGCGCGGCCGACCGGCATGCGGATCAGGCGCGTGGACACGAACAGCGTCACCAGCGCCAGCAGCAGCGCCATCATGTACAGGTAAATCACCATGTCCTGGTTCTGGAACGTCAGCCCGAAGAACTCATGGAACGTCGTTCCGCCCTCGGTGCTGGGACGGCGCGTCATTTCCAGGCCGAAGAACGTCGGCTTCGGAATGCCGGAAATACCGTCCGGACCGCCAGTCATCTTATTCAGGTTGATGAGCAGCAGGCGGATGATTTCACCGAAACCCAGCGTCACGATGGCCAGGTAGTCACCGCGCAGCCGCAGCACCGGAAAGCCCAGCACGAAACCGAACAGCGCCGACATCGCGCCCGCGAACGGCAGCGCTTCCCAGAAGCTCCAGCCGCCCCAGTGATAGAGCAACGCATACGTGTAGGCGCCGACGGCGTAAAAGCCCACGAAGCCCAGATCCAGCAGCCCGGCAAAACCCACCACGATGTTCAGGCCCAGGCCCAGCATCACGTAGATCAGCACCAGCGTCGCAATGTCCACCGAACTGCGGCCCGCGAAGAACGGCCAGATCACCGCAACGGCAAGCAGCAGAAGCATCAGCGGCTTGTGGTTGCGGGCCGGCGCCGACGATAGCGTCGGCAAGCTGGTCTTCAACTTTTTGAACGGAATGGCGAGCCACGGCCGCAGCAGCTGGAACACGAACACCACCGCCGCGGCCAGCGCCACCAGCGACCAGTTCGACTCCATCGACGTACGCGCACCCTGGCGGATGAGCTGCAGGCCGAAGACCGGGGTGACGATGACCGCCGTCAGCACGGCCGCCATCGTGGCATTTTTGAGATTGTTGGTCGACATCAGACTTTTTCCACCTCAGGTTTGCCCAGCAGCCCGGTGGGACGGAACAGCAGAATCAGAACCAGCAGCGAGAACGCCACGATGTCCTTGTACTGCGACGATATATAGGCAGCCGCGAAGGTCTCGGCCAGGCCCAGTAGCACGCCGCCCAGCATGGCGCCGGGGATGCTGCCGATACCGCCCAGCACCGCCGCCGTGAAGGCCTTGATGCCGGCCAGGAAGCCGATGAAGGGATTGAGCTTGCCGATGGTGATGGCGATCAGCACGCCACCCACCGCCGCCAGGATCGCACCCATGACGAACGTGAACGAGATCACGCGGTTGGTGTCGATGCCCAGCAGGTTGGCCATGTGCATGTCCTGCGAGCAGGCGCGCGACGCGCGGCCCATGCGGGAATACTTGATGAACAGCGTCAGCGCGATCATCAGCACCACCGTCACGACGATGATCATGATGCGCGAGTACGGCACGGTCACGTCGAAGTCCGATCCCATGTGGAACTGCACGGCGCCCGACACCAGCGAGGGCACGGCCATGTCGCGCGCGCCTTGGCCAAGGGCCACCCAGTTCTGCAGGAAGATCGACATCCCGATGGCGGAGATCAGCGCCACCAGCCGGGGGCTGCCGCGCACCGGCCGGTACGCCACGCGTTCGACCGAAAAGCCGTAAATGCCGGTGACCGTAATGGCAACGAGCAGCATGGCCGCAATGATGAAAGGCGTCGGCAAGCCGCTGTTGGTGCCGATTGCCGTCAAGGTGACCAGGCCTACATAGGCGCCGATCATATAGATTTCGCCGTGGGCGAAATTGATCATGCCGATGATGCCGTAGACCATTGTGTAGCCGATGGCAATCAACGCGTAGATCGCTCCCAGGGACAATCCATTGAAGAATTGCTGGGTAAGTTGGGGTATGAGGTCGGACATGATTCCAATGCTCCAAATAGTTCCGGCTCCGGTAGTGAGACCCGGAGCCGGAAACCTGGGCGTATTTTATAAGGGCCTGCCGGCACCGCCTTGCCGGCCGCACGGCGCTTTTGGCGCATCGCTACGCGGATTACGGCTAGACGAAGACAGCAGGCCCTACACGCCGGCAACACGCCGGCGGGATCGCGAGTTTACAGCTGGGTCTTCTTTCCGTCCTTGTCCCACTTATAGACGGCGAACTCAAAGTCCTTCAGGTCGCCCTTGGCATCGTATTCGACCTTGCCGATGCCGGTGTTGAACGTGGTCTTGTGCATGTAGTCGGCGACCTTGGCCGGATCTTCACCGACAGCGTTGATGCTGTCAGCCAGGATCTGGACCGCGGCGTAGGCCGGCATCTGGAAGGCGCCGTCCGGATCGCGCTTGGCGTCCTTGAAGGCCTTGACGATGCTTTCGTTACCCGGCAGCTTGGTGAAGTCGGCCGGCAGCGTGACCAGCAGGCCGTCGATGGCCGGACCGGCGATGGCCACCAGATCCTGGTTGGCCGTGCCTTCCGGACCCATGAACTGAACCTTCAGGCCCTGTTCACGCGCCTGGCGCAGCAGCAGGCCCAGCTCGGGGTGATAGCCGCCGAAGTAGACCAGGTCCACGCCCGCGGACTTCAGCTTGGTGATGATGGCCGAGTAGTCGCTATCGCCGACGTTGATGCCTTCGAACAGCGCGACGTTGACCTTTTCCTTGGCCAGCGCGTCCTTGACCTGCGTGGCCACGCCAGAGCCGTAGGTCTGCTTGTCGTGCAGCACGGCAACCTTCTGCGGCTTCAAGGTCTTGGCGATGTAGCCAGCGGCGTACGGACCTTGCTGGTCGTCGCGGCCGATGGTGCGGAAGAAGAAGTGCGGCTTGATGGTGTCGGTGACCAGGGGCGACGTGGCGCCCGGGGTGATGCCGACAATGCCCTCTTCCTCGTAGACCTTCACGGCGGCGACCGTGACGCCCGAGCAAGCATGGGCCACGGCGAACTTGGCGCCGGAGTTGACCACGCGGTTGGCGGCGGGCACGGCCTGTTTGGGTTCGCAGCCGTCGTCGATCAGGATCGGTTCGAGCTTCTTGCCCTTGACGCCGCCCTTGGCGTTGATGGTCTCGATGGCGGTCAGCGCGCCGGCCTGGATCTGGTCGCCGTATTGCGTGTTGGGACCGGTCATGGGCTGGGGAATGCCGATCTTGATCGTGTCGGCGGCGTGCGCGGCGCCAGCCAAGGCAAGTGCCCCAAGCGCCATGGCTACCGGGGTAAGGCGATTCAGAAACTTCATGCGGAGTTCTCCAGCGAGGTTTTGAGCGGCTCTG
>CBHWAL010000516.1:0-3346 GCA_966111495.1 uncultured Achromobacter sp.
GCAGAA
This sequence comes from uncultured Achromobacter sp., assembly GCA_966111495.1. GTDB lineage: Bacteria > Pseudomonadota > Gammaproteobacteria > Burkholderiales > Burkholderiaceae_B > Achromobacter. The sequence continues at coordinate 7 of CBHWAL010000516.1, forward strand.
CGCTCTTGCCGCGCTCCTGCAGGTGGAGGGCGATGCTGACGCCGATGACAGTAATGATCGGCACGGCCGCGTTGCGCAGCGCGTGCGCCATCATCACGGCGCGCTCGGTGATGCCCTTGGCGCGGGCGGTGCGGATGAAGTCTTCGCCCATCACTTCCAGCACGCTACTGCGAGCGATACGTGCGATCAGCGCCACAAAGCCGGTGCTGAGCGCGATCGTGGGCAGCAAGAGGTGCATGCCGAACGCGACGAGCCCGGCTGAAGGCGACTTGTAGCCTTGCACCGGCAGCCAGCCCAGCTTCATGGCAAACAGCAGGATCAGCGCGTAGCCGGTGACGAAGATCGGCACCGAAAAGCCCAGCACCGAAAACGCCATCACCGCCCGGTCCGCGCGGGTGCCGCGCCGCCAGGCTGAGAAAACGCCCAGCGGCACCGCGATCAGCGTGGACAGCAGGATGGTCGACAACGCCAGCGCCAACGATGGCCCCACGCGGCTGCCGATCATCGTCGTCACCGGCGTGCCGGAATGCAGCGACGTGCCCAGATCGCCCTGCAGCACCTGTCCGCCCCACAGCATGAACTGGGTGGCCAGCGACCGGTCCAGTCCCATGTGCTCGCGGATCTGCGCCAGTTGCGTCTCGGTGGCCGCGTCGCCCGCCAGGATCAGCGCCGGATCGCCGGGCGTCAGCCGCAGCAGGCAGAACACCAGCACGGCCACCGTCAGCACCACGGGGACCGTGGCCAGGACGCGTCTGAGGATGTAGCTGAACATGGCTTAGTTGCTGGCTTTCTTGATGTTCCAGAACACCGGCGCCGGCGAGTCCAGCACGCCCGACAGCTTCTTGCTGAACGCCGCTGCGGTCTCGATCTGGCCCAGCGTGATCGCCACGCCTTCATCCAGCATGACGTCCTGCAGTTGCTCGGCAATCTGCTTGCGTTCCGGTTCCGTGCCCGCCACCAGGAACTTGTCGCGCAGCGCTTCGACCTGCGGCACCGTCGGCCAGCCAAACCACGCCTTCTCGCCATTGGCCGACACGCCGTAGTTGCGCAGCGGATCCATGATTTCGCTGACATGCCACGTGGTCACGAAGATGCTCCAGCCGCCCTTGGCCGGCACGTCGCGATTGGCGCGGCGCGACAGCATGGTCATGAAGTCCATGGCCTGCAGTTGCACGTTGAAGCCCGCCTGGCGCAGCTGCTGCGCCATCACCACCGGAATGGCCGAGGCCATCGCAATGTCGGTGGCGTGCAGGATCACCACGGGAGCGCCGTCATACTTGGCTTCCTTGAGCAGCGCCTTGGCCTTCTCGATGTTGGACGGCACGATCATGTCGGCGCGCGTGTTGCTGGAATACGGCAGATCGCAGCCGAACACCGCGCCGCACGTCTTGAAGAATTCCGGGTCGCCCACCTGCGCCTTCAGAATGTCGTCCTGGCCCACCGCGTACATGGCGGCCTGACGCACCAGTTTGTTGTCGAACGGCGCATGCAGCTGGTTGAAGCGGTACATGGGCTGGTAGCCCATCTTGTCCAGAATGCGCAGCGTCAGGTCCGGCGAGCTTTTCACCATCGGCACCAGATCGAACGGCACGGTCTCGATGTAATCGACCTCGCCGCCCAGGAGCGCATTCACCGTCGTCATCGGGTCGGCCATCGCCACCCATTCCACGCGGTCCACATTGACCACCTTGCCGCCCGCCGTCCAACTGGGCGCTTCCTTGCGCGGCACGTAGTCGGTGTTCTTCTCATAGACCGTCTTCACGCCCGGCTGGAATTCCTTCTGCACGAACTTGAAGGGACCGGACCCCGTGTAATCGGTAATGGCCTGCGCCACCGGCGTCTGCGCCACGCGCTTGGGCATCATGAAGCTGGGCAGCCCGCTGGGCTTGCCCAGCGCCGACAGCACGTCCGCGGGCGTCTTCAACACGATCTTGAAGGTCTTGTCGTCGACGACGTCCATCGACGCCACCAGCGGCATGAGCTGGCGGCCGGTCTTGTCCGACTGCGCCCAGCGCTGGATCGATGCCACGCAGTCTTCGGCCTTGACCGGCGTGCCGTCGTGCCACTTCAAGCCATCGCGCAGCGTGAACGTGTAGGTCTTGCCGTCGGGCGAGATCTCCCACTTATCCGCCATCTGCGGCTGGATCTTGTTGTCCGCGTCCGTGGCTAGCAACGTGTCGTAGATCATGTAGGCATGGTTGCGCGTCTGATGCGACGCCGTCAGCACCGGGTCAAGCACCGTCAGCTTGCTGGCCATCACCACGGTCAGCGTTTCCGCCTGTGCAGGCGCCCAGGCCAATGCGCCGGCGCATGCCAGCGCGGCGCCCAGACGGGCAAGACCGAAGCGGGTTTCAAGTCTTTCAGCGTTCAGATAAGCCATGTCGTTCCCTTGAAGTTCTTATGGATGAACGGGGCCTGTGGCCGGCCCCTGGTGTCGAATTGCGATCGGATCAGACGATGTCGAATGACAGCGGCGACATCTGTTCGGCGCTGCGGCCAGCCACCAGGTCGCGTGACGGCACCAACGCCTCGGCGCGGCGCTGAGCCTCGTCCACCTGCTCGGCGGCCTTGCGATAGTCCAGGGAATGCACCTGCCCTTCATGCACCACCCGCTTGCCGTCGATGTACACCGTGTGCACGGCCCGGTCGGCGGCGGCGTAGACCAGGCTGCGCACCGGATCCCGCGACGGACGCATCAGGTGGTGGGTCATGTCCACCATCACCAGGTCGGCGCGCGCGCCCACCGCGATGCGGCCCAGGTCTTCGCGGCCCAGCGCCGTCGCGCCCCCGACGGTCGCGGCGTGGAAGACTTCACCGGTGGTAACGGCGCGCGGCGTCTGCGCCATCAGACGGGCCAGATAACCCACGTGGCGCATTTCCTCGATCATGTTGTGCGGATAGGTGTCCGTGCCGATGCCCAGGTTGATGCCCGCGCGGCGGTAACGCCCGAAGTCGCGCAGCGCCATGCCGCGGCGCATGAACACCGTGGGGCAATGCGCCACACTGGCGCCTGTTTCGGACAGGATGGACAGGTCGGTGGCCGTGTTCCAGTGCGTGTTCGGATGGTCATCGACGAAGATGCCATGGCCGACGATGCTGCCCGGATCCAGCACGCCCAGGCTGTGCAGCCACTGAACGGGTGTCAGGCCATGCCGGCGCGTGATTTCGTGGAATTCCGGCAGCGACTGCGCGGCGTGCGTCTGCCAGCCGATGCCGCGGCGCTTGGCCTCCTGGTGGCTGGACTTCAGCAGTTCAGGCGTGCAGGTGTCGATCTGCGCCGGCACCAGCATGCCCGTCAGCCGGCCGCATTCATGCGCCTCGGCTTTGTCGATCAGCGCCA
>CBHWAL010000517.1:0-3343 GCA_966111495.1 uncultured Achromobacter sp.
GCATGTAGCGATAGCTAATCACTACAGTGGCCAAGATACAAGGTGTCTGACACCCCTACGAGATGAGCGTGAAATTGCAGCCAGCCTTCCCGGGTGTCTGACACCCATGGAAGCGCCAGCGTCGCTTCAAGCCTCTGAATCAGCGCTTCTCCAGCGCCAACCTCAACCCAAACGCAATAAACACCGCCCCGGTCACACGGTCCAGGCCGCGGGTGACGGCCGGGCGGGAGAGCCAGCGCGCCAGAGGCCGGGTGGCGGCTACCAGAAGGACGAACCACAGCATTCCGACGATCGCGTGGACCGTGGCGAGCAGCAGGCTGAAGCGCAGCACGTCGGCGCCCGCGGGGATGAACTGGGGCAGGAAGGTGATGTAGAAGACGCCGACTTTGGGGTTCAGGGCGTTGGTGAGGCAGCCGCGGACGAACCAGCCCGTGGCGGATGTGCTGGGGCGGGCGGGGCTGGCATGGATGCCGGCGGGCGACGTTGCCGCGGCTTTGCGGCGGGAGCGGGTGCTCCACAGCAGCTTGATGCCCAGATAGAACAGGTAGATCGCGGCGCAGATGCGCAGGGTGTCGTAGGCAAGCGTTGACACGGCCAGCAGCGAGCCCAGCCCGAATGCTGCGATGGCGCCCCACAGCAGGCAGCCAGCGCTGATACCCAAGCCGGCCATGAGGGCGCGGCGGCTGCCTTCTACGGCGGCGGTGCGTAGCACCAGGGCGTTGTCCAGGCCGGGCGTGATGGTGAGGATGGCGGCGGCCAGGGTGAAGGCGAGGAGGGCGGCTGTGGCGGTCATGGCGGGCGGATCTTGAAGGCGTTGCCGGCTGGGGGGCGGGCGCCCGGCAAGTGTAACGCCGGTCGCGGCGCCTGACTGCTTTGAGGTCGGGGGCATGCCGACCCGGCACAGCCGCCTTGACGCCCGCACCGCCCGGTTATCATGGCGGCCTTCCTGCAATTCGCTTTTGAACGGACTTACGCCATGGCCCTGCGCGCCACCATTTACAAGGCCGACCTGAACGTCGCCGATACCGATCGCCACTATTACGGCAGCCACGGGCTTACCGTGGCGCGTCATCCGTCCGAGACAGACGAACGCATGATGGTGCGGTTGCTGGCGTTTGCGATGCACGCGCAGGAGGAGCTGGCGTTCACGAAGGGGCTGAGCGATACCGACGAACCGGACCTTTGGGTGAAGGACCTGACCGGCGAGATCAAGCTGTGGATCGAAGTGGGCCAGCCGGAAGAGCGCCGCATCCTGCGTGCCTGTGGCCGCGCCGATGAGGTGATCGTGTATTGCTACGGCGGCTCGGCCAGCAAGATCTGGTGGGACGGGGTGCGTAACAAGCTGGAGCGCACGCGCAACCTGAAGGTGGTGAATCTGCCGGCGGAGCAGTCGAAGGCGCTGGGCAAGCTGGCGGAGCGCACGATGCAGCTGAACGCCAATATCTCGGACGGCGTGGTGTATTTCTCGGCGGAGAAGGGCGAAGTGACGATCGAGCCGGAGGCCTGGCGTTAAAAATTAGGGCCGGGACTTGCGTTTCGGAATATGGTGGGCGTAATATGACGATCATCATATTTCCGGTGCCGCGATCATGTCCGCCTCCCGCAAGGAACAATCCCACGAACGCATTGTCGATGCGGCTGCGCGCGCGATCCGGCGCGCGGGGTATTCCGGGGTAGGCGTCGCGGACGTCATGAAGGAAGCCGGTTTGACGCACGGCGGCTTCTACGCGCATTTCCCGTCGCGCGATGCGCTGCTGGCGGCAGCCATGGAACGTGCCGGCCAGGACGGCGCGGCGCGGATGGCTCAGTCCATGGCGCGCCGCCGCGCCGAGGGAGCCAGCCCGTTGCGGGCCTGGGTCGAAACCTATCTCAGCGATACGCATCTAACCGGCTGCGAGCGGGGTTGCCCCGTGGCGGCGCTGGCTTCAGAGATTCCCCGGCAGTCGGAGGACGTGCGCGAGGCGGCGGCCAGCCGGGTACAGCGGCTATTGGAAGCGGTGCAGCAGGTGCTGCCCGCCGACGCTGGCGAACACGCGGCGGCGGCGGTGCTGAGCACGCTGGTGGGCGCGCTGCAACTGGCGCGGGCATTGGGCGACAACCCGAGCGGACGCGCGGTGCTGGCATCCGCCCGCCTGGCAGTTTTGGACCAGTACGACCACGAGGGCGCTGCAGCCTCTCACTGACTGATTTTCGCGGCCGCATTGCGCGGCCGTTTTGCTGTCCTTAAATATGATGGTCATCATATTTATAAGTACAGAAGCCGACGCATTTAAGCCGTACTCCTTCACACACATCACCTCTCAGGAATGCCCATCATGGAACTCAAGAACGCCGTTGTTTTCATCACCGGGGCCAATCGCGGCCTGGGTCTGACGTTTGCCCGCGAGGCGCTGGCCCGCGGCGCGCGCAAGGTTTACGCCGCCGCGCGCGATCCCTCCACCATCACGCTGGAAGGCGTGGTGCCAGTGAAGCTGGACGTGACGCGCGCTGAAGACGTGGCGGCCGCGGCAGAGCTGGCCAAGGATGTGACGCTGGTTATCAACAACGCGGGCATTGCGGACTTCGGCGGCTTTCTGGCGCCGGGCAGCGTGGAGTCGGCGCGCCGGCATCTGGACGTGAACCTGTTCGGGCCGCTGCTGGTGGCGCAGGCGTTTGCGCCGGTGCTGGCCGCGAATGGCGGCGGGGCGATCCTGAATGTCCTGTCGATCGCGAGCTGGGTGAATAGTCCGGTGCTGGGCGTGTACGCGATGAGCAAGTCCGCCGCCTGGGCGCTGACGAACGGGCTGCGCCAGGAACTGCGCGAGCAGAACACGCAGGTGCTGGGCCTGCACATGGGATTCGTGGATACCGACCTGACCAAGGGCATCGACGCGCCGAAGTCCACGCCGCAGGCCATCGTGACCCAGGCGTTTGATGCGCTGGAAGCCGGCGAGCGGGAAGTGCTGGCGGACGAACGTACCCGCCAGGTCAAACAGGGGCTGTCCGCCAGCCCGTCGGTCTATCTGTAAGCGCAAGGATCAGGCCGACATGCGTAACAACTCCACTTCAGCCGGTGCTTCCGCAGCAGGCTTGGGCGCCGCGTCGCCCGCTGCTACCGCCCCGCAAGCATCCCCCTGGCCTGTCTTCTGGATCGCCAGCATCGCCGTCTTTCTGGTGTCGCTGGACAGCACGATGCTGTTCGCGGCGTTTGGCGCCCTGCGGGAAGGGTTCCCAACGGCCTCCGCGGCCGATATGTCGTGGGTGCTGAACGCCTACACGGTCGTCTTTGCCGCGAGGCTGATCCCCTCTCGCGGATTGGCCGACACCCATGGCCGCAAGCGCATGTTCATGGGCGGGGTACTGT
>CBHWAL010000518.1:0-3341 GCA_966111495.1 uncultured Achromobacter sp.
GATCTCTTCCCGGATCTTCGGCGCCAGCCCTTCGGTAGCCTCGTCCAGAATCAGCAGCCGGGGGTTGGTCACCAGCGCGCGGCCGATGGCCAGCATCTGCTGTTCGCCGCCCGACAACTGGTTGCCCATGTTGCGGGCGCGCTCGGCCAGCCGGGGAAACAGCGCGAACACGCGATCGGGCGTCCACGGGTCGCCAATATCCGGGTTACGCGCGGCCACGAAGGCGGTCAGGTGCTCGCGCACCGTCAGGTTGGGAAAGCACTGGCGGCCTTCCGGGACGATGGCGACGCCGGCCCGCGCGATGCGGTCCGAGCTCCACCCGCTGATGTCCTGGCCCGCAAAGTGGATCTTGCCACCGCGCAGCGGCAGCTGGCCGAACAGGGTGCGCAGCAGCGTGGTCTTGCCCATGCCGTTGCGGCCCAGCAAGGTCACGACCTGCCCCGCGCCGATTTCCAGGTCGACGCCAAACAGCACCTGGCTGGCGCCGTAGCCGCTCTTGGCCGATTCGATGGTCAGCATCAGACGGTCTCCTCGTCGCCCAGGTAGGCCTGGCGCACTTCGGGGTTGGCGCGGATCTCGTCCGGCGTGCCCGAGGCGATCACCCGGCCGTACACCAGCACGGACAGGCGGTCCGCAAGACGGAATACCGCCTGCATGTCGTGTTCAACCAGCAGCATGGCGGCGCGTCCCCGCAAGGATTCGATCAGTTCGGTCAGGCGGACGGTTTCGTCCGGTCCCATGCCCGCCATCGGTTCATCCAGCAGCAGCACCTTGGGCCGGGCGGCAAGCGCCAGCGCGAATTCCACCTTGCGCTGTTCACCGTGCGGCAGGGTGCCCGCGGCGCGGTCGAGCAGGCTGGCGTCGATGGCGCATTCGCGGGCCAGTTCGCGCGCCTGTTCATACAGCGCGGATTCCGCGGCGCGCGGCTTCCAGAAGCGGAAGCTGCTGCCGGCGTGGGCCTGCACCGCCAGCACCAGGTTATCCAGCACGCTGGACTGCTTGAAGATGTTGGTGATCTGATAGGACCGCGACAGGCCGGCCGCCACGCGCTGGTGCGCGTTCATCGCGGTGACGTCGCGGCCGTCGACTTCCAGTGTGCCGGCGTCGGCGGATAGCGTGCCCGACAGCAGGTGGATCAACGTGGACTTGCCCGCGCCGTTGGGGCCGATCAGGGCGTGGATCTCGCCCGGCGCCAGCGACAGCGATACGTTGTCGGTGGCAACCAGGGCGCCAAAGCGGCGGACCAGTCCGCGCGCCTCCAGGGCGTGCGCGCCGTTCGCGGTGAGGCCAGTCGTGACCCCAGTCGTGGCATTCATCGGATTGCTCATGAGCCCACCTTGCCGGATTGCGGCGCCGTGCGCCCGCTGAACAGCGGCCCGAACAGGCCGACCAGGCCGCGCGGCGCGCCGAACACCACGCAGAGCAGCAGCACGCCCAATGGCAGGTGCCAGTATTCGGTCCACAGGCGCAGCACTTCTTCCAGTGTCAGCATCACGACTGCGCCGGCCACGCCGCCGTAGCGCAGGCCGATACCGCCGACCAGCACCATGATCAGCAGGTTGGCCGATTGGGTCCAGTGCATCAGGCTGGGGGAAATAAAGAGGTTATGGTTGGCCAGCAGCGCGCCGGCCAGCCCCGCCGCCGCGCCGCTCAGCGTGAACGCCATGAGCTTGATGCGGTACACGGGATAGCCCATGGACTCCATGCGCGATTCGTTCTCGCGGATGCCTTGCAGCGCCATGCCGAAGCGCGAGGCGACGATGCGGCCGAAGGCCCACATCAGCAGCGCAAACAGCACCAGCACCAAGTAATAGAAGCTGACGTCATGGGCGAGGTCGATGCCCGGCAGGGTGGAATAGCCCGGCAGGTTCAGGCCGTCTTCACCGCCGTACTGGCGAAGCGAGATGAAGATGTAGAACAGCATCTGCGCGAACGCGAGCGTGATCATGATGAAGTACACGCCGCGCGTGCGCAGCGAGATCGCGCCCGTGATGCAGGCCAGCACGCCTGCCAGCAGCATCGCCGCCGGCCAGGACACCAGGGCGGACGTGACGCCCGACATGGACAGGATGCCCACCGCATAGGCCCCCGCGCCGAAGAACGCCGCGTGACCCAAGGCCACCATGCCGCCATACCCCAGGATGAGATTCAGGCTGGTTGCCGCGAGCGCGTAGATCAGCACGCGCCGCACGAAGGAAATGTAGAAGTCCAGGCCCAGCATCGGCGCCACCAGCGGGAACACCGCCAGCGCGGCCAAGAGGACCACGGTCCAGATCTTGGTTTTCATGGTCAGCCCCGCGCCGGAAAGAGGCCAGAGGGCCGGAACACCAGCACTGCCGCCATCAACACGTAGATGGCGATGGCCGCGAGCGTCGGGCCGACGCTGGAGGCCACGGCCGGAGAGAACACCTGGCGCAGCAGCATCGGCAGAAACGCCCGGCCGGCGGTGTCGACCATGCCGACCAGAAGCGCGCCCACAAAGGCGCCCCGGATCGACCCGATGCCGCCGATGACGATGCACACCAGCACCAGGATCAGGATTTCTTCGCCCATGCCCACCTGCACCGAGGTGATCGGGCCCAACAGCGCACCGGCCACCGCAGCCAGCATGGCGCCCAGCACGAATACGCCCAGGAACAGCAGCGGAACGCGCACGCCCATCAGCGTGGCCATCTGGCGGTTCGAGGCCCCGGCCCGCACCAGCACGCCGGCGCGGGTACGCGTCACGAACCAGTACAGGCCCGCGGCCGCGGCCACGCCAAAGACGATGATCATCAGGCGGTAGGCGGGATACAACAGATCGGGCAAGAGACGCACGGGGCCGGACAGCACCGCGGGCATGTTCAGCATGACCGGCGCCGGGCCCCAGATCATCTTGACCAGGTCATTGGCGATGAGAATGACGGCGTAGGTGCCCAGCACCTGGGCCAGGTGGTCGCGCAGCGCCAGGCGGCGGATGAGCGAGAGTTCCAGCACGATGCCGACGATGCCCGTGGCGACCGCCGCCACAAGGACCGCGGCGGTGAACGAGCCGGTACGTTGCATGGTTTCGGCGGCGACATAGGCGCCAGCCATATAGAGCGAGCCGTGAGCCAGATTCATGATGTCCATGATCCCGAACACCAGGGTCAGCCCGGCCGCAATCAGAAACAACATCAACCCAAACTGCAGACCGTTCAGCAATTGCTCGACGATCAGCGTAAACGTCATGAACACTTCCCCCTGCCGCGAACCTTGATGGCGGTGCGCGTGCGATTCGAACCTGCATTGGACGGCGGCACGCGCCGGCCCCGGCCGGCCAGGGCGGAAAACCCGGCTGGCGCGGGGGTTGGCGGGGTAAA
>CBHWAL010000519.1:0-3335 GCA_966111495.1 uncultured Achromobacter sp.
GTGACGGCCGACGCTGAGCGCAAGAAAAACGCCGCAATCGCGGCGTTTTTTATTGGCCTTGCCTGACCGCCTAACGCTGCCCGAAGCGCGTCTCGCCAAACAACGCCTTCAACTCGCGCGGCTGCGACCGCCAGTATTGCTTCGGCGCGCTGACCTGGCCGTCCAATTCGGCCGCTGCATGCCACGGCCAGCGCGGGTCGTACAGCATGCCGCGCGCCAGCGCGACCATGTCGGCCTTGCCCTGCGCCAGGATGTCTTCAGCCTGCTGAGCCTCGGTAATCAGCCCCACAGTGATGGTCGGCATACCGATCCGGCGCTTGATCTCTTCGGCGAACGGAACCTGGTAATTCGGCCCCACCGGGATTTTCTGCTGCGACGACACGCCGCCGCTGGACACGTCGATGAATTCACAGCCGCGCGCCTTCAGCGTTTCGGCGAACACCAGCGTCTGCGCCAGGTCCCAGCCGCCCTCCACCCAGTCGGTGGCCGACACGCGCACGCCAAGCGCCACGGAGGGCGGCGTGATCTCGCGCAGCGCCTGGAAGACTTCCAGCGGAAAGCGCATGCGGTTCTCCAAAGATCCGCCATACGCGTCGTCGCGCTGATTCGACAGGGGCGACAGGAACTGATGCAGCAGGTAGCCATGGGCGGCGTGCAACTCGATGGCGTCAAAGCCCAGCCGCAGCGCGCGGCGGGCGCTGTCGACGAAGGCATTCCGAACGCGTTCAAGACCCGCGGCGTCAAGCGCATGCGGCGCGGGCTCGTGCGCGTTGTGCGGCACGGCCGACGGCGCCCAGCCCAGCCAGCCGCCGGCGCTTTCGGGAACAAGCTGGCCGCCGTTCCAGGGCGCGTCGCTGGAGGCCTTGCGGCCGGCGTGTCCCAATTGGATGCCCAACTTGATGGGCGAGTACCGGCGCACGGCGGCGACCACCTTGCCCAGAGCGGCTTCGGTCTCATCGGACCACAGGCCCAGGTCCCCCGGCGAGATGCGGCCGTCGGCCTCGACCGCCGTGGCTTCAGTAAACAGCAGCGCCGCGCCCGACAGGGCAAGGTGCCCCAAGTGGATCATGTGCCAGTCGGTGGCGCGGCCCTCTTCCGCCGAGTACTCGCACATGGGCGCGATGACGATGCGGTTGGGCAATTCGACGTTGCCGATTGACGTGGGGCTGAACAGATGGCTCATGCGAGGAGGCTCCGGGTGCATTGGACGACACAGCATAGCGCCCGCTCATGCAAACACCACCAATCCCAACGCCCCCGGCAGGGTCAACGCAGCAAATACGCCAGCAACGACGCCACCAACTACTGCCCTTCGATTACCGAATCCAGAAACTGGCGCGTGCGCGCCTCCTTGGGCTGGCTGAACAGCACCGACGATTCCGCGTCCTCAACGATGTTGCCCTGGTCAAAGAACAGCGTGCGGTCCGAACTTCGTTCGGCGAATTTCATCTGGTGCGTGACGATGATCATCGTCATGCTGCGGCGGGCGGAAAGGTCGCGCAGGATCTGCAGGATCCCGCCGACCAGCTCCGGGTCCAGCGCGGACGTGACTTCATCAAACAGCATGACCTGCGGACACATCGCCAGCGCCCGCGCGATGCCCACCCGCTGCTTCTGGCCGCCCGACAGTTGCGCCGGATAGACGTCGAGCTTGTCGCCCAGCCCCACCATCTCCAGATACTCGACGGCGCGATCGCGCGCCTGGTCGCGCGGCATGCCCAGCACGTGCAGCGGCGCCTCCATGGCGTTGCCCAGCGCCGTCATGTGCGGGAATAGGTTGAAGTGCTGGAACACCATGCCGATCTTGCCGCGCACGTTGCGCAGGTGTTCGGAATTGACACCGGCGGGCCGGCCCTGCGCGTCGGTCCACATGGGTTCGCCGTCGATCTCGATCTCGCCGCTGGTGGGCGGGTCCAGCGTCATCAGGACGCGCAGCAACGTGGACTTGCCCGAGCCCGACGGACCGATGACGGCCACCGTCTGCCCCGCCGGAATCTCGAGATTGATGCCGCGCAGGACTTCCACGTCTCCAAAACGCTTGTGCAGATTCTTGATGCTTACGCTGGCGCTCATCGCTTTCCTCCAAATCGTTGCAGGCGGGCCTCCAGGCCGCGCACGCCCCAGGCCGCGACCAGGCTCAGCGCCAGGAACAGCAGGCCCACCAGGGTCAGGGGTTCGGTGTACCGGAACGTCGCCGATCCGATCATCTTGCTTTGCTGCAGCAGTTCGACCACGGTGATGGCCGACAACAACGGGGTGTCCTTGAACATGGCCACCAGGTAGTTGCCCAGCGCGGGCACCACGGGCGGGATCGCCTGCGGCAGCACCACGCCCACTGCCGTGCGCCAGCGCGACATGTTCAGGGCCGTGGCGGCTTCCCATTGGCCGCGCGGCACAGCCTCGATGCCGGCGCGGTAGACCTCGGCGCAGTAGGTGGCATAGTGCAAGCCCAGCGCCACGATCCCCGTCATCAGCGGCGACATCTGCGCCCCGGTCAGCGGCAGGACATAGAACAGGAAATACATCTGCACCAGCAACGGCGTGCTGCGCACGAACTCGATGAAGAATGCCGTGGGCAGCGACACGATGCGCAGACGGGACCGCCGAAGCATCGCAAGCACCAGTCCCAGCGTCACCGCCACCAGCATGCCAAGCACGGTGGCCTGGATGGTGATGACAAGCGCCGAGGCCAGCGTGGGCAGGATTTCCAGTGCGAAAGACCAGTCGAATATCGGTGTCATCGGACTCGGACCCTCCGCTCAAGCAGACGCACGCCGGCGGTGATCAGCAGCGCCACGCCGAAGTACATCAACAGCATCAGGGTGAAAATCTCGGTCGTGCGCAAGGTTTCGCTGCGCAGCAACTGGCCGCGGAAGGTCAGGTCGGTGATGGTGATCAGCGAGACCAGCGCGGTGTTCTTCAACAGCTCGATGAGCAGGTTGCCCGCGGGAGGCAGCATGGCGGGCACGGCCTGCGGCAGCACGATGCGCTGCATGATCTGGCGGCGCGTGAGGTTCAGCGCCACGCCCGCTTCACGCTGCCCGGGCGGAACGGCCCGGATGGCGCCGCGCACGACTTCCGCGCCATATGCGCCCGCGTTCAGCGCCAGCACCAGGATGCCGACCAGCATGGCCGGAAGTTGCACGCCAAACAGCGGCAGCACAAAGAAGAACCAGAAGAGCTGCACCAGGGCGGACGTGCCGCGAAAGACCTCGACGTAGACCGAGGCCGTCCACCGCACCGGCCGCACGGAAGACAGGCGCCCAATCCCGGACAGCAGCGCGAGCGGCACCGCCAGGACCACGGCGCCCGCCATGATCTGGAGCGTGACGACC